>JASLBO010000146.1 GCA_030146605.1 Sphingomonas sp.
GCCTTGGTGGTGAAGAAGGGCAGGAAGACGTCCTGCCGCAGGCTTTCGGGCACGCCGGGGCCGTGGTCCTCGACTTCGATGACTGCGCCTTCCGCGGCGCCGAGCAGCCGCAGCGCCAATCGGGGGGGCTTGTTCGTCCCCGCCATTGCCTGCGCGGCGTTCTGCATCAGGTTGATCACCACCTGGGCGAGCAGATCGGGGTCGGCGTCGAGCGCGAGCGCTTCGGGAAGAACGTCCACCGACAGGGGCACTTCGGGCGCCTTGACGACGAAGATCCGCGCGAGTTCGTCCGCCCAGGGACGCGCCGCGAAGCTCTGGCGCTTGATCTCGGGGATCTGGGCGACTGCCCGATAGGCCTCGATGAAGTTGCTCAGCCCTTGCGCGCGGCGCGCGAGCGTTTCGACGGCGCTGCGCGCGTCGGCGATGCGCGGGTCGGCCGCGAGGTCCGGATCGCCGAGCAGGTCGGCCGCGGTCGCAGCCAGCGACGTGACCGGCGTCAGCGAGTTGAGGATTTCGTGCGTCAACACCCGGACGAGGTCGGTCTGCGCCGCCATCTCGACGGCATCCAGCGTTCCCTGAATCGGCTGGACGCTGATCGCGCGTGTCCGCTGGCCGAGACGCTCGAGCGTCGCCGCGCGGATCAGCATCCGCTGCGGCCGACCGGCGATGTTGAGTATCAATAGCTCCTCGCCATATGCTGCGGTTGCGAGGCGACGCGCAAAGGTGGCGCCGTAGATCGCGAAATTCTCCGGCATGGTGCCTTGCTCGCCGGCGAACAGCCGCCGCGCTGCCTTGTTGGCCAAGGTTACGTTTCCGCCGGCGCCGACCGTCAGCAACGCGACGGGCATGTCGTCTACCAGCGCGTCGAGATAGCGCAGCTCGCCCGCGACACGGTCCTGATCCACGCGGAAGCGGGCGAGCGCTTCGTTGAGCGAGCCGCCGAGTTCGCCGAAGCCCGCGCCGCCGTGCACGTCGAACTGGATCGCGGTATCGCCGAACCTGAGCGCTTCGAGGAAGCGCGCGATCGTGCGGTTGGTGCGGGTAACGTGCCGCCACAGCCCGGCAAAGATCGCCACGGCGATCGCCAGCGCGACGATACGCGCGGCGCCGAGCCCGGGGGTCAGAAAGGCCGCGATGCATGCCAGCAGCGCCGCGATCAACGCCGCGATCCAGGCGATCAGCCCTGACGTGAAGCGCTGGTCAAAGCCCATGCTTCTCCATTCGCCGGTAGAGCGCGGCGCGGGACAGGCCGAGTTCGTGCGCGGACAGCGAGATGTTGTAGCCGTGCTTCCTGAGCGCTTCCTCGACGAGGCGGCGCTCGACGCGTTCGAGATTGAGGTCGTCGGCGGGCGCGGGGGCCACCACTGCCGATGACGCGAGGCGCGGCGCAGTCGGGACCAGCGCGAAGTCCTCGGGTTCGAGCGGAACGTCCCTCGCCAGGATCACCGCGCGTTCGAGCGCGTGCCGCAGCGCGCGGACGTTGCCCGGCCATTCATAAGCGAGCAGCGTCCCACGAGCCGCGGCGCTCAGCTGCGGCAGCGGGCGGCCATAGCGCCTCGCATAATGATCGAGATAATGCTCGATCAATTCGGGCACATCCTCGATCCGCTCGCGCAGCGGCGGCAGATCGATCTCGACGGTATTGAGGCGGAACAGCAGATCCTGGCGGAAATGGCTCTCGTCGCGCAGCTTTTCCGGTGGGAGATTGGTCGCGGCGATCACCCGGATGTCGACCGGAACCGGCTTGTTGGCGCCGACCGGGGTGACCTGGCGCTGTTCGAGCACGGTCAGCAATTTGGGCTGAAGTCGGAGCGGGAGGTTGCCGATCTCGTCGAGGAACAGGGTGCCGCCATCGGCGGCCTGGATCCGCCCGACGCGATCGCCCCGTGCATCGGTGAAGGCACCTTTGACATGGCCGAACAGCTCGGAATCGATCAGATCCTCCGAGACTGCGCCGAGATCGACCGTCAGCATACCTTCGTTGGCGCGCAGCGACTGGCGGTGGAGTTCGCGCGCGACCAGCTCCTTGCCGGTGCCGTTCTCGCCGAGGATCAGGACATTGGCGTCGGTGGGCGCCGCGCGCGCGATCAGCGAATGGACCCTCGCCATTGCGGGCGACTTGCCGAGCAATGCCGAACCCGCCACCGGCGACGAAGCCGGCGCCGAGACCGCCCCCCTTGCCACCGCGGCCGTGCGCGAGCGACGCAGCGCGGCGGCGGTGCGTACCGTCGCGAGCAATTTGTCGTTCGACCACGGCTTGGAGACGAAATCGGTCGCCCCGCGCTTCATCGCCGCGACCGCGACCTGCACGCCGGCATGCGCGGTGATCATCACCACTACCATCTCGGGATCCATGCCGAGCAGCTTCTCGAGCCAGGCGAGGCCTTCGGCCGCGTCGGTCGCCCCCCGCGCGAAATTGGCGTCGAGCAGCACCACATCGGGCGTGCGCGCCGCGACCAGCGGCATCGCTTCGTCGGGGCTGCGCACCGTCGCGACATCGGCGAACAGCCGGCGCAGCAACAGCCGCGACGCCATCAGGATGTCGTCGTCGTCGTCGATCACGACGCAATAATCGAATTCCGGCCCGCTCCCCATGCCGTCCACTCCCGTACAATGCATGTGCGAATTCGGACAATCAAAATACGTGCCAATGCGCGACGGCTTTGGTGTTTGTGCTCAAGCCACGGAAAACATTGAACTGGCACGGCTCGTGCTCTGCAATAGCCAGGTACAGGCTGGCGGGGAATGCGCGGGTGTTCGGGAAACAGGCCGGAAAGTTGGCGCGAAGCACTGTTATGCTGGCGGCGATTGCTGCCGCGATGCTGGCGTTGGGAGGCAAGCCGCTGGCCAGGCTCGACATCGCGATACGCGCGCAGGGCGGCCATGCGCTGCTTCAGATCGGCTTCGCGTCGATCAACATCGCGTTCGATTCCGGACACGCCTGTCCGAATTCGAACGCTTGTGCGGGTTCGGTCCGGTGATCGGTCTGCCTCCGCTTCTCCGGGCCGCGACTGGCATGCGGGTTGCTAGACGATGACCATGGGTGTCGCTCGGATGCAGAAAAATGGGGACCGCCCGGTGAGCGGGAGCGGAATGGACGCGGTGGTCGAGAGGCGGAAGCTGCCGACCAGGGTCAAGGCCGCGCTCGTGGGCGCCGCGGTGCTGATCGCGGCGCTGCTGTTCTGGTGGTTCGCGCCCTCGGGGTCGAGCCAGACAGTGGGCGCCGACCATGTCACCATCTCGACGGTCACCCGAGGCACCTTCGACGATTTCATCCCGCTGCGCGCGCGGGTCACGCCGTTGCTCACGGTCTATATCGATGCAGTCGAGGGCGGGCGCGTCGAAAAGATGCTCGTCGAGGACGGCGCAACCGTGGCGCAGGGCCAGCCGATCGCCTTGCTGTCCAACGCCGAGCTCCAGCTTTCGACCCTCGCGCGCCAGACCGAGGTCGAGCAGCAGATCAACAATATGCGCAGCCAGGAACTGGCGCTCGCCCAGACCCGGCTCGCCAACGAGCGCGCAGTGCTCGAAGCCGGGCTCGCGCTCGACAAGGCGCGGCGGCAATATGAGCGCGAGAAGCCGCTGGCGGGGAAGGGCTTCGTCACCCTAAAGCAATTTGCCGATACCGAAGCCGATTTTCAGTATCGCGTGCGCAACCTTGCGGCACTCCAGCGCAGCCAGGCGACCGACGCACGGCTCCAGACCAGCCAGCTCTCGCAGCAGCAGGCGGCGGCCCAATCGATGCAATCGGGCCTGTCGATCGCCCGCGCCAATCTCGACGCGCTCCAGCTGCGTGCGCCGGTCGCGGGCCAGCTCTCGGGCTTCTCGGTGCAGGTCGGCCAGTCGCTGCAGCGCGGCGAGCGGGTGGGGCAGATCGACAGCCCAGGCCGCAACAAGCTGATCGCCGGGGTCGACGAATTCTATCTCGGGCGTGTCCAGCTCCAGCAGCGCGCCAGCCTCGATTTCGGCGGCAAGCGCTTTGCGGCGAAGGTCACCAAGATCTACCCGCAGGTGCAGAACGGCCAGTTCCAGATCGATCTGCAGTTCGTGGGCGCCGAGCCCGCCAACATCCAGCGTGGCCAGACGATGCAGGCGCGGCTGACGCTCGGCGACCCGGCACCGGCTCTGCTCGTCCCCAACGGCGCCTTTTACAACGAGAGCGGCGGCAACTGGATCTTCGTGGTGACTCCCGACGGCGGGAGCGCAGTCAAGCGCCAGGTCCGCCTCGGCCGCCGCAATTCCGAATATGTCGAAGTGCTCGAGGGGCTCGAGATGGGCGAGAAGGTGCTGACCTCGCCTTACACCGGCTATGCCGACAAGACGCGGCTCGACCTGACCAGATAATTTCAGCGAAAGGGAATTTCATGCTGACGATGCGCGAACTCTCCAAGGTCTACCGTACCGACACGGTGCAGACGACCGCGCTCGACGCGATCGATCTCGATATCGCCGAGGGCGAGTTCGTCGCGATCATGGGCCCTTCGGGGTGCGGCAAATCGACCCTGCTCAACATGATCGGGATGCTCGATAGCCCGTCCTCGGGATCGTACGTGTTCAACGGCAAGGAAGTCGCCGGACTCTCCGAGAGCAAGCTCGCGGATGTCCGCAAGGAGAGCATCGGCTTCATCTTCCAGAGCTTCAATCTGGTCGACGAATTGAGCGTGCGCGACAATGTCGAGCTGGCGTTGCTCTATCACAATGTCTCGGCCGCCGAGCGCAAGCGCCGGGTCGACGAGGTGATGGACAAGGTCGGCATCGCCCATCGTGCGCGGCACCGGCCGAGCCAGCTTTCGGGAGGGCAGCAGCAGCGCGTCGCGGTCGCCCGCGCGCTGGTCGCCAGCCCCAAATTGATCCTGGCGGACGAGCCGACCGGCAATCTCGACACCCATCACGGCGAGGAAGTGATGCGGATGCTCCAGACGCTCAACGGCGAAGGCTCGACGATCGTGATGGTCACTCACTCGCCGGCGCACGCCGACTATGCCGGGCGGATCGTGTCGATGCTCGACGGTCGGATCCTGCAGGAGCGGCGGCGGGCGGCGTAATATCAAGACGTCCCTCCCCGAACGGGAGGGGCAGGAGATGGGTTTAGCCGGGTTCGAGGCTCAATGCCTCGAACGCGGCTCCAGCGACAGAGGCGCGGCCACGCCGCGCACCCGCCCTGACCGCTCGCTTTCAGGGAGGGGAACAGGCGGACTTGAGGAGAAGCTAGCAAGATGTGGCGCAATTACCTGACCGTCGGCCTGCGGGCGCTGGCCAAGAACAAGGTCTATGCCTTCATCAACATCTTCGGCCTGTCCCTCGGCATCGCCGCGTGTCTGCTGATCCTCAGCTTCGTCCGCTACGAGTTCAGCTATGACAATTGGCTGCCGGGTGCCGAGGACGCGTACCAGGTCCAGGATTTTTACAAGCCGACTGCGGAAGGCGGCGAGGAATACAAGCTGCAGATGACGAGCTTTGCCTCGGGCACTGCATTGCAGAAGGACTTCCCCCAGATCCTCAAGCGCGTCTACCTCGCCGATCGCGGGATCAACCTGATCTACAAGGGGCAGGCATATCGGCCGCGCGATGCCTATTTCGCCGATGGCAACATCTTCGACATCCTCCAGATCCCCTTCGTCCGCGGCGATCGCGCACGCGCCCTCGAGGATCCCCATGGCCTCGTGCTGAGCGAAACCGAGGCAAAGAAATATTTCGGCGACGCCGACCCGCTGGCCCAGACGATCACGGTCATCAGCGACGACCTCCGGGAGGATTATCGCGTCACCGGCGTGTTCAAGGATCTGCCGAAGAACAGCCATCTGCGCATCGACATGGTCGCCCGGTTCAATCCGCAAAGCTATTATGCGAAGAACCCAGACTTTCTCACGACGTGGAACTCGCAGGGCGGCTACGTTTATCTGAGGCTGCGGCCCGGAACCGATGTGCGGCAGATGGAGGCACAATTTCCGGCCTGGGAGAAACGCAACATTCCCAATGATCCCGCGGATGGCGGGCCGGTCACCAATTCGGGTACCCACCAGGACTGGCGGCTGACCAACGTGCGCGACGTGCATCTCGGCGAGGCGCAGCAGGCTGCGTTGGCACCCGGGAGCGAGAAGCAGACCATTCTTACCTTTGCCGTCGTCGCGCTGATGATCCTGGGCATGGCCTGCATTAACTTCACCAATTTGGCCACCGCGCGGGCGTCGCAGCGGGCGCGGGAGGTTGCACTGCGCAAGGTTCTCGGCGCGACGCGCAAGCAGTTGATCGTCCAGTTCATCTGCGAGTCGATCCTCGTGGCGGGGATCGCGACCCTGGTCGCGCTTGCGCTCGCCGAACTGGCGCTCCCGGGGCTCAACAACTTCCTCGATGCGACGATGCAGATCCGCTATTTCGGCAGCGAAGGCGTGCTCCTGCCGGTGCTGGTCCTGGCATTGATCGTCGGGCTGGCCGGGGGCGCCTATCCGGCGCTCTATCTATCGCGCTTCCAGCCTGCGGTGGTGCTCAAGGCCAACAAGTCCGCGGCCGATGCCGAAGGCAATGGGCGGCTGCGCAATTTGCTCGTGGTGGGGCAGTTCGCAGTCTCGATCGGTCTGATCATCTGCACTGCGATCGTCTATTCGCAGACGATCTACGCGCGCACGATGGACGCGGGCTATAAGCGCGACGGGCTGCTTCAGGTGCGACGGCTCGATACGCCGCAAGTGGAGGCCGCCGCGCGGACGCTGGCCGAGGAAGTTCGACGATTGCCGGGCGTTTCGTCGGTCGCGCGAACTTCGATCCCGGTCAATCCGGGCAACAATTCGATGGCGTCGGTGCGCCTCCCCGGGAAGACCGACTATATTCAGCTCGGCATCTACGGCATCGATCCCGGCGTAGTCGATACGTTGGGAATGCGGCTGCTGGCCGGCCGCAACTTCTCGGAAGCCGTGGCTATGGACAATGCGACGACACCGTCCCCGGTCGATCTCGCCGCGGAGCGGGCGCTGGTCGCGCGAGGCATCAACGTGATGATTTCGGAAACGGCGGCCAGGCGGCTTGGCTTCGCGACACCGCAGGCGGCGATCGGGAAACAGGTCCAGGCTAGCTTCACGGTTTCAGAAGCAGGGACCTGGGTGCCCGCGACGATCGTTGGCGTGGTCAGTGACGTGCGGTACCGCAGTGTCCGCGAGCCGCTGCAACCGATCCTGTATTTCTACCAGACACGGGGATACTCGACGCTGCTCGTGCGCCACGCGGGAAATGAGCGGCTGATGCGTGAACAGGTAGAGGCAGTCTGGAAGCGGCTCTTCCCGGAAATCGCGTTCGATGCGCGATCGGTCAGCGAGAGCGTCCACAATCTCTACAGCCGCGACGAGACCCGCGCGCAATTGTTCGGGATGTTCGCGATCCTTGCGGTGGTGATCGGCTGCCTCGGGCTGTTCGGCCTCGCCGCGTTCACTGCCGAGCGCCGCACCAAGGAAATCGGCATCCGCAAGGTGCTGGGCGCGCGCACCCGCGACATCGTCCGGTTGCTGGTGTGGCAGTTCAGTCGGCCGGTGCTGATCGCCAACATCATCGCGTGGCCCGTGGCCTGGTGGGTGATGCGCGACTGGCTCAACCAGTTCGATGTCCGCGTCGGGCTGACGCCGACTCCCTTCGTGCTCGCGGGATCGCTCGCGCTGCTGATCGCCATCGGCACGATCGGCGCGCATGCGTTCCGCGTCGCGCGCACCAACCCGGTCCACGCCTTGCGCTACGAGTAGGCGCGTCAGTTCAGGGCAGGGCCGGGGCGGGCGAGGGTTGAGCAGGTGAGATTGCCCCGGCAATCTAAGCCATGTGCCGGGCACATGGCGACCTGCTCAACCTCGCCCGCTTCGCTTGCGGACGAGACTGCAGACGTTGGCGTGAGAAATGGTCGGGAAGAGAGGATTCGAACCTCCGGCCCCCACGTCCCGAACGTGGTGCTCTACCAGGCTGAGCTACTCCCCGACGGAGTATCGATCCGGCGCCTCGACAAGGGCGAACCGATGCTGGAGCGGCGCCTATAACCATGGTGGTCGAGTCGCGCAAGCGGCGGCGATCAGCTTCCGCGGGCGCCGAGCATGGCCTCGATGCTGGTGAATTTCTCGCGCGGGGAGCCCGCCCGTGCGGCAGCGATCTCGGCGGTATCGATCTTCTGCCAGTCGCGGAAGGTCACGACGTCGACGCCGCGGCCGGCGAGCAATGCGTCGAGCCCGGGGCGGCCCTGCTTGCCCGCGCCGTCGCCGATGTCCGCCGCGATCTTTTCGGTGATCGCAAAGCCGTCGGGGCGGTTGGTGCCGATCGTCCCGGTAGGGCCGCGGCGCGCCCAGCCGACCGCATAGAGGCCGGGGAGAACGCGTCCGTCTTCATTGGCGAAGCGGCCCGCGCGGTCGTCATAGGGCACGCCTTGGATCGGCGGGGTGCGATAGCCGATGCAGCTGACGACAAGGCGTGCGGGCACTTCGTAGCGTTCGCCGGTGCCGTGCGCGCTGCCGTCCATCCCGAGCGCGGTGCGTTCGACCACGACGCGCTCGACCTTGCCGTCGCCCTCGATCGCGACCGGCATCGCGAAGAAATCGAAGACGATGCCGGTCGGCTTGGTCGTGTTCCGCGCCGCAGCGAAGTTGCGCAGATAGTTGACCGCCTTGCGCTGCCCGGGGTCGAGCGCGGTATCGGCGGCGAGGGGAGGAAGGTCGTCCGGGTCCACCAAGGGGGTTGCGCAGGTGAGGTTGCCCAGCTCGCCGAGTTCCTTGGGAGTCATTGCGATCTGGTGCGGCCCGCGCCGGCCGAGCAGGGTGATCGTGTCGACCTGCGATCCCTTGAGGGCGGTGAAGGCGTGTTCGACGATGTCCGAGCCCGCCAATTCGGCTTCGCATTTCGCGAGGATCCGCGCGACGTCGAGCGCGACATTGCCGTTGCCGATCACCACCGCCGGCCCGTCGAGCGGGGGGGCGAGATCGGCATAATCGGGATGGCCGTTATACCAGCCGACGAACGCCGCCGACCCGACCACTCCCGGCAGATCGGCGCCCGGGACCTCGAGCGTGCGATCGCACGGCGCGCCGGTCGCGAGCACCACGGCGTCGTAGAGCGTGCGAAGCTCCTCGATCGATACGTCCTGCCCGATCGTGACATTGCCGACGAAGCGGACAGTGTCGGTCAGCGCGACGGCCTCGTAGCGCCGCGACACCCCCTTGATCGACTGGTGATCGGGCGCGACGCCGGTGCGGATCAGCCCGAACGGCACCGGCAGGCGATCGATGATGTCGACCCGCACCGCCTCGCCGAAGGTCTTCTGGCAAGCCTCGGCGGTATAATAGCCGGCGGGGCCCGAACCGATCACCGCGATATGCCGCATGCGCTCTCCTCTCGCATTTTGGGACAGCCTAGCGTGACAATTCCGCAGGGCAACCCACTCGACCCCAATGCAAAGTTGCTGCTACGCCGTGCAAGTGAGCCCGATCGAAGCCGCCGCCACCCTGTTCGGGCTGATCAACGTGACGCTGGTGGTCCGGCGGAGCATGTGGAACTATCCGTTCGCGCTCGCCATGGTGTCGCTCTACGCGTGGATTTTCTTCGGCGCGAAGCTCTACAGCGACGCGTTGCTCCAGCTCTTCTACATCGCCGTGAACCTCTATGGCTGGTGGAACTGGGCGCGCTCGCGGGCCGACACCGGCGAAGTGCAGGTCGAGCAGCTCGGCAGTGCCGCACGGATGGGTTGGCTCGCCGGATGCGTAATCGCATCGGCGCTGTGGGGCGCGATGATGCATCGCTACACCGACGCAGCCTTTCCGTGGTGGGACGGCGGTATCGCGATGTTCAGCGTCGCCGCGCAGATCCTGCAGTCGCGCCGACATTGGGAAAGCTGGCTGCTGTGGATCGCCGTGGACATCGCCGCAGTGCCGCTGTTCGCCGTCAAGGGGCTGTGGCTCACCGCCGGGCTCTATCTCGTCTTCCTTGCCCTGTCCGTCTGGGGCATGATCCAATGGACCAAAGCCAGAGCATGACTCCGCGTACGATTTGCCTTCACGGTCCCGAAAGCGTGGGCAAGACCACGATCGCAAGGCGTCTGGCCGACCATTATGGCGGCGAGGTGCTCGACGAATATGGCCGCGACTATGCCGAGGCGCACGGCATCATGTTCACGATGCGCGACCTGATCGAGATCGCCCAGAACCACGACGCCGGCGCCCACATGATGCTGGCCGGCGGCGCGGATCCGCTGATCCTCGATACCGATCCGCTGATGACCGCGGTCTGGGCGGACATGCTGTTCGCGCAGCGCGATCCGTGGTTCGATGCGTGGCAGAACACCGCCGACCTCTATCTGCTGTTCGACATCGACTTGCCGTGGATCAAGGACGGCACCCGCATGTTCGGCACCGAGCCGCTGCGCCGGCGCTTCTTCGACCTGTCCCGGGCCGAGCTCGAGCGGCGCGGGGTGCGCTGGGCGCTGGTTTCGGGGCAGGGGGAGGCGCGGTTCGCCAATGCAGTGGCAGCGATTGAGGCGGCGCGCCGCGCCTGCTAGGGCCGCGCGATCATGGCAACCGAACTCTCAAAGATCCGCAACTTCTCGATCATCGCGCATATCGATCATGGCAAGTCGACTCTCGCCGACCGGCTGATCCAGCGCACCGGTGGGCTCACCGAGCGCGAGATGTCCTCTCAAGTCCTTGATAACATGGACATCGAGAAGGAACGCGGGATCACCATCAAGGCGCAGACCGTGCGCCTCGACTGGAAGGGCCACACGCTCAACCTGATGGACACGCCGGGGCATGTCGACTTCGCCTATGAAGTCAGCCGCAGCCTCGCCGCGTGCGAAGGCGCGCTCCTCGTGGTCGACGCCGCGCAGGGAGTCGAGGCGCAGACGCTCGCCAATGTCTATCAGTCGATCGAGCACGACCACGAGATCATCCCGGTGATCAACAAGATCGACCTGCCCAGCGCCGAGCCCGAAAAGGTACGCCACGAGATCGAGGAGATCATCGGCATCGACGCCTCGAACGCAGTGCTCGCCAGCGCCAAATCGGGGATCGGCATCGAGGAGATCCTCGACGCGATCGTCGCGCGCATCCCCGCGCCCAAGGGCGATGCCGACGCCCCGCTCAAGGCGATGCTGGTCGACAGCTGGTACGATTCCTATCTCGGCGTCGTCATCCTCGTCCGGGTGATCGACGGGATGATCCGCAAGGGCCAGCAGATCAAGTTCATGGCCGCGGGCACCACGCACCTGATCGACCGCGTCGGCGCGTTCCGCCCCAAGATCGAGCAGCTTGCCGACCTCGGCCCCGGCGAGATCGGCTTCATCACCGCGCAGATCAAGGAAGTCGCCCAGGCGCGCGTCGGCGACACGCTCACCGATGCCAAGCGCCCCACGCCGCACGCCCTCCCGGGCTTCAAGGAAGTCCAGCCGGTGGTGTTCTGCGGGCTGTTCCCGGTCGACGCCGCCGACTTCGAGAAACTCCGCGAAAGCATCTCGCGGCTGCGGCTCAACGATGCCAGCTTCAGCTTCGAGATGGAGACCAGCGCGGCATTGGGCTTCGGCTTTCGCTGCGGGTTCCTCGGGCTGCTCCACCTCGAGATCATCCAGGAGCGGCTGACCCGCGAATATGATCTCGACCTGATCACCACCGCGCCGTCGGTGGTCTACAAGATCAGGCTCACCCACAACAATGGCGAGATCGAGCTGCACAACCCGGCCGACATGCCCGATCCCACCAGGATCGAGGAGATCGAGGAGCCGTGGATCCGGGCAGTGATCTACGTGCCCGACGAATATCTCGGCTCGATCCTCAAGCTGTGCCAGGAACGCCGCGGCATCCAGAAGAACCTGACCTATGTCGGCGGCCGCGCGCAGGTCACCTACGAGCTGCCGCTCAACGAAGTGGTGTTCGACTTTTACGACCGGCTCAAGTCGCTTTCAAAGGGCTATGCCAGCTTCGATTACGAACAGATCGGCCACCGCCCGGGCGATCTGGTGAAGATGGGCATCCTCGTCAACGAGGAGCCGGTGGATGCGCTGAGCATGATCGTCCACCGCGCCACCGCCGAAGTGCGCGGCCGCGGCATGGTCGAGCGGCTCAAGGAACTGATTCCGCGGCATTTGTTCAAGATCCCGATCCAGGCGGCGATCGGCGGCAAGGTGATCGCGCGCGAGACGATCAGCGCGATGCGCAAGGACGTCACCGCGAAATGCTATGGCGGCGACGCCACGCGTAAACGGAAACTTCTCGAGAAGCAGAAGAAGGGCAAGGCGAAGATGCGCGAATATGGCAGCGTGAGCATCCCGCAAGAGGCGTTCATCGCGGCGCTGCGGATGGGCGAGGAATAAGCGCCACCCCTTCGCGGTTGCGGCACGCGGCATTTGCTGCGACGTGCCCGCTCCGCTTCAAGGGGAGTTCGAATGAAGAAAGTGGTTCAGGTTCTGTGTGTGGTGTTGATCGGCGTGGCCGTGATGATCGGCTTTCGCTGGCACCGTTATGTGGCGAGTTCGGACACGCCCTATGACGAAGTCGGCATCATGCTGAACGGCTATATGCCCGGCCCGCTGCGCACATGGGGCTGCCACAAGCTGAAGGAACGCTTCCCCGGCCAGCTGCCGCCTTATGGCTGCGCCGCGCCCGACGGGCGCAGCTGGGCCTGACGATGAGCGGCCGGGCGGAGGGGTGCCTCGCCCGGTCGCGATTGCGGGA
>JASLBO010000156.1 GCA_030146605.1 Sphingomonas sp.
CCGGTACAGCATCGCTGCCCCAACTTACGAAAAAATACACCAGGCCGGTCAGCACGATCCAGACAAGGAAAGCGGCGATTATATTGGCGAAGACATCAAATGGCTTCACTCGGCAGCCTCCAGTTCGGTCTGCCCTTCAACCTGCATCGCGATGATCCCGAGCCGCGCGAACAGCGCCGCGTCCTTGTCGTCCCCGGCATTACCGGTGGTCAGCAATTTATCCCCGGTGAAGATCGAATTGGCGCCGGCCATGAAGCAGAGCGCCTGCGTCGCCTCGCTCATGCTCTCGCGCCCCGCCGAAAGCCGAACCATGCTCTCGGGCATCGTGATCCGCGCCACCGCCACGGTCCTGACGAACTCGATATCATCGATTTTCGCCAGCGGCGTATCGGCGAGCATGTCGCCGAGCACCGTGCCCTTCACCGGCACCAGCGCATTGACCGGAACGCTTTCGGGATGCCGCGGCAGCGTCGCCAGCGCATGGACGAAACCCACCCGGTCGCTCCGCGTCTCCCCCATCCCGACGATCCCGCCACAGCACACGTTGATACCCGCCTCGCGGACATGCTCGAGCGTATCGAGCCGATCTGCGAAGCTGCGCGTGGTGATCACCTCGCCATAGCGCTCGGGCGAGGTATCGATATTGTGGTTGTAGTAATCGAGCCCCGCATCGGCGAGCGTCGCCGCCTGCGAAGGCGTCAGCATCCCCAGCGTCATGCAGGTCTCCATCCCCATCTGGCGCACCCCGCGGACCATCTCGACGATGGCGGGCATGTCGCGATCCTTGGGGTTGCGCCACGCAGCGCCCATGCAAAAGCGCGACGAACCATTGTCCTTCGCCTGCGCCGCCGCCTGCAGCACCGCGCGCACGTCCATCAGCTTGGTCGCCTTGAGCCCGGTCTCGGCATGCACCGACTGGTTGCAATAGCCGCAATCCTCGGGGCAGCCGCCGGTCTTGATCGACAGCAGGGTCGACATCTGGACCTGATCGGGCGCGTGATGTTCGCGGTGCACGGTCAGCGCGCGGAACACCAGCTCGCCGAAGGGCAGGTCGAACAAAGCGGCGATCTCGTCGCGGGTCCAGTCGGTACGCACGTCACTCATTCGGCAGCCTCGTCGATCGGTGGCAGATTGTGTCCGAGCAGCTTGAGCACTTCCGCCGCCGCGCTGACAAGGTTGGTGCCGGGGCCAAAGATCGCCTGCACCCCGTGCGCGCGGAGGAATTCGTAATCCTGCGGCGGGATCACTCCGCCCGCGACGACCTTGATGTCAGGCCGTCCCGCTTCCTTGAGCGCATCGACCAGTTCGGGGATCAGTGTCTTGTGCCCCGCGGCAAGGCTCGACGCGCCGACTACGTCGACCTGCTTCTCCACCGCGAGCGCGCAGGTCTCGGCCGGCGTCTGGAACAGCGGACCCGAGATGACGTCGAAGCCAAGGTCGGCAAAGGCACTCGCGACGACATTCGCCCCGCGATCATGCCCGTCCTGCCCCATCTTGGCGACCAGCACCCGCGGCTTGCGCCCAATCCGGCGCTCGAACGCGGCAACGCCTTCCTCGGCGCGCAGCCAGCCCTTGTCCTCGGCATGGGCGGGGCCGTAGACGCCCTTGATCGGAGTCACCTCGACGGCGTGGCGGCCGAAAGCGACTTCCATCGCCGCCGACATCTCGCCCAAGGTGCACCGCGCCCGCGCCGCCTCGACACTAAGCGCGAGCAAATTCTCGCTCCCCATGGCACCGCGCCGCAGATTGCCCAGCGCTTCCTCGGCCCCGGCCGCATCGCGGTCCGCGCGGGTCTGCGCGAGCCGCCGGATCTGGTCGGCGCGGACGCGGGCATTGTCGATGTTGAGGAAATCGAGCGGTGACTCTTCGGCGAGCCGGAATTTGTTCACCCCGACGATGACATCCTCGCCGCGATCGACGCGCGCCTGCCGCGCGGCGGCGGCGCTTTCGATATGCTGCTTGGGCATGCCGCTCTCGACCGCATGGGTCATCCCGCCCAGCGCCTCGACCTGCTCGATCAACGCCCAGGCCTTGTCGGCGAGTTCCTGGGTCAAAGCCTCGACATAATAGCTGCCGCCCAAGGGATCGACGACATGCGTCATCCCGGTCTCTTCCTGCAGGATCAGCTGGGTGTTGCGCGCGATCCGGGCGGAGAAGTCGGTCGGCAGCGCCACCGCTTCGTCGAGGCTGTTGGTGTGGAGCGACTGGGTACCGCCGAAGGTCGCCGCCATCGCCTCGATCGTGGTGCGGATGACGTTGTTATACGGGTCCTGCTCGGTCAGCGACACGCCCGAGGTCTGGCAATGCGTGCGCAGCATCTGCGAACGCGCCGAGCCGCCGAACCCTTCGATGATCCGGCTCCACAGCATCCGCGCCGCGCGCAATTTGGCGACTTCCATGAAGAAGTTCATGCCGATGCCGAAGAAGAAGGAAAGCCGCCCGGCGAATTCGTCGATGCTCAACCCGCGTGCGATCGCCGCGCGGACATAGGCCATGCCGTCGGCCAGCGTGAAGGCAAGCTCCTGCACCGCCGTCGCCCCCGCCTCGTGCATGTGATAGCCCGAGATCGAGATCGAGTTGAACCGCGGCATATGCTCGGCGGTGTATTGGATGATGTCCGCGACGATCCGCATCGAGGGTTCGGGCGGATAGATATAGGTGTTGCGGACCATGAACTCCTTGAGGATGTCGTTCTGGATGGTCCCGGTGAGTTGGTCCTGCCGGACGCCCTGCTCTTCGGCGGCGACGATGTAGAAAGCCAGGCACGGCAGCACCGCGCCGTTCATCGTCATGCTGACGCTCATCTCGTCGAGCGGGATGCCATCGAACAGGATCTGCATGTCGGCGAGCGTGTCGATCGCCACTCCCGCCTTGCCGACATCCCCGGTCACGCGCGGATGATCGCTGTCATAGCCGCGGTGGGTGGCGAGGTCGAAGGCGATCGACAGCCCTTTCTGCCCCGCGGCGAGGTTTCGGCGGTAAAAGGCGTTGGACTCTTCGGCCGTCGAGAAGCCGGCGTACTGGCGGATGGTCCACGGCCGCCCGGCATACATCGTCGCCTTCACCCCGCGGGTGAACGGCGCGAAGCCGGGCAACCCCGGATCGGGCGCATCGGCGGCGGTGTAGAGCGGCTTGACCGCGATCCCCTCGGGCGTGTGCCAGGTGAGGTCCGCGTCCTTCACTTCCTTCGCGGCGAGGCGAGCCCAGGCGTCGAGGTCGCTCATGCTTCCCTCTCCCCTTGTGGGAGAGGGAGGGAGCCGACGCAGTCGGCGGAAGGGTGAGGGGGAGTGAGACTCATGGCCCCCTCACCCTTCCCACTCGCTCCGCGAGCGGGCCCCTTCCCTCTCCCACAAAGGGAGAGGGAAATGCGATACAACCCCGTCACCGCCCCTTGAACTCCGGCTTGCGCTTCTGGAGGAAAGCCATGCCCCCCTCCATCGAATCCGCGCTCCCCCGCGCCGCGCGCTGGCTGTCGGCCTCGCGCGCCATCGCGTCGCCATAGCTCCCGTCGAGCGCCGCATGCAGTTGTCGCCGGATCATCCCCAGCGCCACCGTCGGCCCCGCCGCGAGCCGCTCGGCCAGCCGCCACGCCTCGTGATTGACGACATCCTCATGCACCACTTCGTACACCATCCCCCAGTCGCGGGCTTTCTCGGCCAGGACCTTCTCGCCGAGCATCATCATCTCGAGCGCGCGGCTGCGGCCGATCAGCCGCGGCAGCATCCAGCTCGCCCCGCCATCGGGCACCAGCCCGATATTGACGAAGGCCTGGAGGAAATAGGCGTTGCTCGCCGCGATGCAGAAATCGGCAGCGAGCGCGAGGCTGCAGCCGATCCCCGCCGCGGGCCCACGCACGCCGCTCACCACCGGCACCGATAGCTCGGCGATCGCGAGCAGTGCGGGGTGATAATGCCCGGTCAGCGCCGCATGTGTTGCCTCGCCCGGATCGCTCGACCCCAGCGCGCCACTTCCGACATCGGCGCCCGAGCAGAACGCCCGGCCGGCGCCAAGCAGCAGCACCGCCCGCGCGCCGTCGAGATCGGCCAGCGCCGCCTTGATCTCGTCGAACATCGCCGGCGGCGCGGCATTGAGCCGATCGGGCCGGTTGAGCGTGATCGCCAGCACGTCGCCGCGCCGCTCGGTGAGGATGTGTTCGAAGCTTGTCATCAATGCTCGCCCTTGGGCGTCTCCATGATCTCGGTGAGAATGCCGCCCATGTCCTTGGGGTGCAGGAAGAAGATCATCGTCCCGTGCGCCCCGACCCGCGGCGCCCCGAGCACCCGCGCGCCCTTCGCCTCGAACCAGGCCTTGGCCTCGTTTATGTCGGGCACTTCATAGCACAGATGATGCTGCCCCCCGCCCGGGTTCCTGGCGAGGAAGCCATGGATCGGCGAGTTCTCGCCCAGCGGCTCGATCAGCTCGATCTGGGTATTGGGCGTATCGACGAAGCACACCCTCACCCCCTGCGCAGGCAGGTCGAACGGTTCGCGGATCACCTCCGCGCCCATCACGTCGCGGTAAAGGGCGATCGAGTCCGCGATCGAAGGCGTCGCGATCCCGACATGGTTGAGGCGGCCGAGCTTCATCGCTCCCCTCCCGCTTGCGGGAGGGGCCGGGGGAGGGCCTGTCCACGAGTGACTATAGTGACGAAGAGCGACAGCCCCTCCCCTAACCCCTCCCGCAAGCGGAAGGGGGATTTAGAGCGGGATATTGTCATGCTTCTTCCACGGGTTCTCGAGCTGCTTGCCCCGCAGTTTCCGTAAGCCCAGCGCAACCCGCCGCCGCGTCGAATGCGGCAGGATGACCTCGTCTATGAACCCCTTGCTCGCCGCCACGAACGGATTGGCGAAGCGGGCCTCATATTCCGCGGTCCGTTCGGCGATCTCGTCGGGGGTGCGACCGCGGAAGATGATCTCGACCGCGCCCTTGGCCCCCATCACCGCGATCTCCGCGGTCGGCCAGGCATAGTTCAAATCGCCGCGCAGATGCTTCGACGCCATCACGTCGTACGCCCCGCCATAGGCCTTGCGGGTGATCACGGTGATCTTGGGCACCGTCGCCTCGGCATAAGCGAACAGCAGTTTCGCGCCGTGTTTGATGATTCCACTATGCTCCTGCCCGACCCCAGGCAAAAATCCCGGCACATCGACGAAGGTCAGGATCGGGATGTCGAACGCGTCGCAGAAGCGCACGAACCGCGCCGCCTTCTTGCTCGAATTGATGTCGAGCACCCCCGCCAGCACCATCGGCTGGTTGGCGACCACGCCCACCGTGCGCCCCTCGATCCGGCCGAAGCCGATCAGGATGTTCCCCGCATGGGTCGGCTGCAGCTCGAAGAACTCGCCCCCGTCGAGCACTTTCCGCAGGCATTCGTGCATGTCATAGGGCTGGCTGGCATTGGGCGGGATCAGCGTGTCGAGGCTGTCCTCGACACGATCCCACGGGTCGTCGCACGGCCGCTCGGGAACACTCTCCCGATTGGACGCGGGAAGGAAGTCCACGAAGTCGCGGGCCGCGAGCAGCGCCTCGATGTCGTTGTCGAAGGCCATATCGGCGACCCCCGACTTCGTGGTATGCGTCACCGCTCCACCCAGTTCCTCCTGCGTGACGATCTCGTTGGTAACGGTCTTCACTACATCCGGGCCGGTGACGAACATGTACGACGAATCCTTCACCATGAAGATGAAGTCGGTCATCGCGGGAGAATAGACGGCCCCGCCGGCGCAGGGGCCCATGATCAGGCTCAATTGCGGCACCACACCGCTGGCCAGCACGTTGCGCTGGAACACCTCGGCATAGCCGGCAAGGCTGGCGACGCCTTCCTGGATGCGCGCGCCGCCGCTGTCGTTGAGGCCGATGACAGGCGCGCCGACCTTCATCGCCATGTCCATG
>JASLBO010000257.1 GCA_030146605.1 Sphingomonas sp.
AGGGCTTGATCCGCACCTGCCGGTTGAACCGGACACCCGCCACTCCGCGCGCGCTGAGCGCTTCCCAGAGCCGCTGTTCGGCGTCGGTAGGGTTGTTGCGAAGCTCGCGGGCGCGATTGGCGTCTTCCATCGTTCGGACCATCCCTCCCCCGACCCCTCCCGCAAGCGGAAGGGGAGCGATTGTGGCAGGCGCTTCCCGCCTGCGTTCCCCTCCCGCTTGCGGGAAGGTCAGGGGAGGGGCCGTATTGCCCCCGCCCTCAGCTCAACGCCGCCTTCACCGCCGCGCTCGCCTTGCTCATATCGAGCGTGCTCGCGTGCCGCGCCTTCAGCTCGGCCATCACCCGGCCCATGTCCTTCATGCCCGATGCGCCGAGCTCGGCCTTGATCGCCTCGATCGCCGCGGCGGTCTCCGCCTCGCTCATCTGTTGCGGCAGGAACCGCTCGATCACGGCAACCTCCGCCGCCTCGCCGTCGGCGAGCTCCTGGCGGCCGCCCTTGACGTACATCTCGATCGATTCGCGGCGCTGCTTGACCATCTTCTGGAGCACTTCGACTACCAATGCGTCGTCGTCCTCGGGCGCCTTGCCGGTGCGCGCCTCGATGTCGCGATTCTTGATCGCCGACTGGATCAGGGTGATGGCGGCCCGGCTCTGCTTGTCACCGGCCTTCATGGCAGTGATCTGCGCGGCCTTGATCGAATCGCGAATCATGGTGTCTCTCGATAATCGGAAAGCGATCAGCCCTAGCCCAAGCCGGCGCATCCGTGAACCGGTTGACGTGGGGCAGCCACGGGTCTAGCCGCCACCCCTTAGCGACATCGCAGCAACCTCTATTGGAGCGCCACCCTTAAATGGCCGAAGCCAAACCCATGTCCGTGCCTGCCGGAGCCACCGGCGTATTGGTGCTCGCGTCGGGAGACGTGGTGTGGGGCAGGGGATTCGGCGCCGAGGGGCAGGCAGTCGGCGAAGTGTGCTTCCACACCGCGATGACCGGCTATCAGGAGATCATGACCGATCCGAGCTTCGCCGGTCAGATCATCAACTTCACCTTTCCGCATATCGGCAATGTCGGGGCGAACCCCGACGATGTCGAGGCCGACGAGCCGCACGCGCTGGGGATGATCGTCCGCGAGGACGTCACCGAGCCCAGCAACTTCCGCTCGACCGAGCATCTCGGCGACTGGATGAAGAAGCATGCCCGGATCGGGCTGTCGGGGATCGACACGCGGGCGCTGACCCGGCGGATCCGCGGCGGCGGCGCGCCCAACGGGGTGATCGCGCATTCGGCGAGCGGCGCGTTCGACATTCCGCTGCTGCTCCAGATGGCGCGCGAATGGCCGGGGCTCGAGGGGATGGACCTTGCGATCACGGTTTCGTGCGAGACGCATTATGGCTGGGAAGGCGGCGTCTGGCGGCTCGGCTTCGGGTATGGGGACAATTCTCCCTTCCCGCTTGCGGGAGGGGCCGGGGGAGGGGCTGACCTTGCATCGACCGAATGGCTCGAGGCCAGGCCCTCCCCTAACCCCTCCCGCAAGCGGGAGGGGAATTCAGAAGCAGAAGAGCGCCCCCACATCGTCGCGATCGACTATGGTTCGAAGCACAACATCTTCCGCAATCTCGCCAAAGCCGGCGCGCGCGTAACCGTGCTGCCCGCGACGGCGACGTTCGAGCAGGCGATGTCGTTCGCCCCCGACGGCTTCTTCCTCTCCAACGGCCCGGGCGACCCCGCCGCGACCGCCGAATATGCCGTGCCGGTGATCAAGGACATGCTCGACAGCGGCAAGCCGGTGTTCGGCATCTGCCTCGGCCACCAGTTGATGGCGCTGGCGGTGGGCGCGCGGACCAGCAAGATGTTCCAGGGCCATCGCGGCGCCAACCACCCGGTCAAGCGGCTGAGCGACGGCGCGGTCGAGATCACCAGCATGAACCACGGCTTCGCGGTGCTCAGCGAGACGCTCCCGGAGAATGCGCGCGAGACGCATGTGTCGCTGTTCGACGGGTCGAACGCGGGCTTCGAGCTGACCGACCGGCCGGCATTCGCAGTGCAATATCATCCCGAGGCGAGCCCGGGGCCGCAGGACAGCCTGTATCTGTTCGAGCGGTTCGTGGGAATGCTGCGGTGATATCGCAAGCGATAGTGGCGGCGATTACCTTTACGGCGCTGCCACAAGCGACCGCATCATCATCGACTGTTCGTGATCTCTATATCGGTTGCTCGCTTCTGGCACGTGGCGAAGAGTTGGACGCTCCGCTTGATCTAAATCGAGCGCCGAAGGCCGCATCCGCAGCGACTTGTGCGCTTGAAACTGGATATCAGCTCGCATTCTTCTCGCAAAAGCCTGACGGCTTTTGCCCACCAAAGGATGCAAGCTTCGTCTCCAACCCCGGCAGGGTGATGGCCGGTGCTTACATCGATTGGTTTGAGCGTCTCGGCGTACGAGTTGCTAGCCAAAATGGACGCGCTGCTATGCTACTCGCTCTCCGCTCAGTCTGGCCCTGTAAATAATGCCCAAACGCACCGACATCTCCTCCATCCTCGTCATCGGCGCGGGGCCGATCGTCATCGGTCAGGCGTGCGAGTTCGATTATTCGGGCACGCAGGCGATCAAGGCGCTCAAGGAAGAGGGCTATCGCATCGTCCTGGTCAATTCGAACCCCGCGACGATCATGACCGATCCCGAGCTGGCCGACGCGACCTATGTCGAGCCGATCACGCCGGCGATCGTTGCCAAGATCATCGAGAAGGAGCGCACCGATGCGGTGCTGCCGACGATGGGCGGACAGACCGCGCTCAACACCGCGCTGGCGCTGGCGAACGACGGCACGCTCGAGAAATACGGCTGCATCATGATCGGCGCCGATGCCGAGGCGATCGACAAGGCCGAGGACCGATTGAAGTTCAAGGACGCGATGACCAAGATCGGGCTCGAAAGCGCCCGGAGCCTCATCGCGCATAGCGAAGCCGAGGCGCTGGCGGGGCTCGAGCATGTCGGGCTGCCGGCGATCATCCGCCCGAGCTTCACCATGGGCGGATCGGGCGGCGGCATCGCCTATAATCGCGAGGAATTCCTGAGCATCGTGCGCTCGGGCCTCGACCTCTCGCCGACCACCGAAGTGCTGACCGAGGAATCGCTGCTCGGCTGGAAGGAATATGAGATGGAAGTGGTCCGCGACCGTGCGGACAATTGCATCATCATCTGCAGCATCGAGAATGTCGATGCGATGGGCACGCATACCGGCGATTCGATCACCGTCGCGCCCGCGCTGACGCTGACCGACAAGGAATATCAGATCATGCGCAATGCATCGATCGCGGTGCTCCGGGAAATCGGCGTCGAAACCGGC
Organism: Sphingomonas sp.; assembly: GCA_030146605.1. GTDB lineage: Bacteria > Pseudomonadota > Alphaproteobacteria > Sphingomonadales > Sphingomonadaceae > Sphingomonas. The sequence goes on from JASLBO010000257.1 coordinate 3,345, forward strand.
GGT
>JASLBO010000264.1 GCA_030146605.1 Sphingomonas sp.
GAGCGAGGACTGATCGCCCTCTCCCCTTCAGGGGAGAGGGCCGGGGAGAGGGGCAAGCACTTCTCGATAGCCCCCTCTCCCCAGCCCCTCTCCCCGCAAGCGGAGAGAGGCAGCCTACCCCGCCCGCAACACCCGCGCCGCCGCGACCATCGCCTCGATCGCCGGCTTCACTTCCGCCCATTTCCGCGTCTTGAGCCCGCAATCGGGGTTCAGCCAGAGCTGCCCGGGCCGCAGATGCCGCTGCGCCAGCCGCATCAGCGCCACCATCTCCGCTTCCCCCGGCACCCGCGGCGCGTGGATGTCGTACACCCCCGGCCCGATCGCCCCGGGGTAGCGATAGGCCGCGAACCCCTCGAGCAGTTCCATCTGCGAGCGCGCGGTCTCGATCGAGATCACATCGGCGTCCATCGCCCCGATCGCCGGCAATATGTCGTTGAACTCCGAATAGCACATATGGGTGTGGATCTGGGTCGCATCGCCCACCCCCGCCGCGGAGAGCCGGAAGGCGCTCACCGCCCAGTCGAGATAGGCCGCCCAGTCCCCCCGGCGCAGCGGCAGGCCTTCGCGCAGCGCCGCCTCGTCGATCTGGATCGCCTTGCACCCCGCCGCCTCGAGGTCCGCCACTTCGTCGCGGATCGCCAGCGCGATCTGCCTGCACGAATCGGCCCGCGGCTGATCGTCGCGGACGAACGACCAGTTGAGGATCGTCACCGGCCCGGTGAGCATGCCCTTGACCGGCTTGTCGGTGAGGCTCTGGGCGTAGCGCCACCATTCGACCGTCATCGGCGCGGGCCGCGCGACGTCGCCATACAGGATCGGCGGCCGCACGCACCGCGAGCCATAGGACTGGACCCAGCCGTGGACCGTGAACGCGAAGCCCGACAATCGCTCGCCGAAATACTGGACCATGTCGTTGCGCTCGAACTCGCCATGGACGAGCATGTCGAGCCCGACTTCCTCCTGCCAGCGGATGGCGCGCTCGGTCTCCTCCCGGAGAAATGCTTCGTAAGCCCCGGCATCGAGCTCGCCGCGATTGCGCCGGGCGCGGGCATTGTGGACCTCGGTGGTCTGCGGAAACGAGCCGATCGTCGTCGTCGGGAACGCCGGCAAGCCGAGCACCGCCGCCTGCGCCGCGGCGCGTTCGGCGATATCCGCCTGACGCTCGGCCATCGCCTCGGTCACTGCCGCTGCCCGGGCCGCGACTGCCGGATTGTGCACCCGCGGCGACGCCCGCCGCCCGGCATTGGCCCCCGCAGACCTGGCGAGCTGATCGGCAACGCCCGCCCGCCCCTCGTTGAGCGCCCGCTTGAGCAGCGCCAGTTCCTCGATCTTCTGCACCGCGAAAGCCAGCCAATCGGCGACTTCGCCGAGCCTGGTCTCGAGCGCCAGATCGACCGGCACATGGAGCAGCGAGCAGGAAGGCGCGAGCACGAGATCGCGCATCGCGGCGACGGTCCCGAGCCGGTCGAGCAGCGCGTCCAGATCGGCGCGCCATACATTGCGTCCGTCGACCACGCCGAGCGAGAGAAGCAGCGATTTCGGCGCCGCCCTGAGCAGCGGATCGAGCTGTTCGGGTGCGCGCACCAGATCGACATGCAGCCCCGCCACCGGCAGCGCCGCGGCGAACGAGAGATTGTCCCCCAGCCCGCCGAAATAAGTGGTGAGCATCAGCTTCGGACCCGAGCGCGACAGCCTGGCATAAGCCCGGGTCAGCGCGCGCCGCTGCTTCTCGTCGAGATCGAGCACCAGCACCGGCTCGTCGATCTGCACCCACTCCGCCCCCGCCTGGGCGAGATGCCCGAGGATCACCGAATAGAGCCCGAGCACTTCATCCAGATAGTCGAACGGATCGACGTCACGCCCCTTGGCGAGGCTCAGCCACGTCACCGGCCCGAGCAGCACCGGCCGCGTTTCATAGCCCTGTGCCTTCGCCTCGCGATATTCGTCGACCACCTTGAGCCGGTTGAGCGCCAGCCTCTGCCCCGCGGCGAGTTCGGGCACCAGATAATGATAATTGGTGTCGAACCATTTGGTCATCTCGCACGCCGTGACGCTGCCATGGCCGCAGCCCACCTCCTCACCCGTAGTGCCCCGCGCCATCGCGAAATAGGTTGCGAGATCGGCCTCCCCATCGGCGCTGCGATAGCGCTCGGGGATCGCCCCCAGCATCACGCTGGTGTCGAGAACGTGATCGTAGAGCGAGAAGTCGTTCGATGGCAGCCAGTCGGCGCCGAGCGCCTTCTGCCGCGCCCAGGCGGCGGTGCGCAGCCCCGCGGCGGCATCGAGCAGTTCCGCCTCGCCGGTCTTGCCCGCCCAATGCGCTTCGAGCGCGTGTTTCAGCTCGCGCCGCGGCCCGATGCGCGGAAATCCCAAGGTAGCAACGGTAATGGTCATGTTCTTCAACCCCGAAGAGGGGCGAAGCGCGCGGAGCAGACGCAGGCATGGCGCGGCCATGGACCGGCCGGCACGCAAGCGGCCGATCCGGGCACCCCGCCGGTGGACGTACTGGCGTCGAAGGCAGGTCTCCTGGCTCGCGGGTCAGCGCGGCGGTCCGTCTTCCCGGGGTGCCCCCCAGTGACATGATTGGACCGCAGCTCGCCGCTTACAGTTGCGGGGGCAGCGCCGGCATTTCACCGGCTTCCCGTCTTAGCTCCGACGCAGGGCAAGCCCCGGACGAAGAACCTTGACCCCGTACCGATCGCATCACCCGGTCAGGCGGTCAAGCATGATATAAGGAAATCCTTATATCATGCTCCGAGCATCATCAGACTGGCATTGCCGCCAGCAGCGGTAGTGTTGATCGAGATCGACACCTCCTCGACCAGCAGGTTCAGGTTATACGCATCTGCTTTGTCCAGCGCCTCCGTCGGTGCCGCCTGGACGGAAACCACCCCGCCTGCGCGTGCGGCCAGCGCGCGCAGCAGCCCCGTCACGTGCTGCGCGTCTCCCTCAGCCAATGCGCCCGAAGCCTGACCGGAATCGTCGCAAATCCGCGACCGCACGCTTGCCGGCAACTCAGTCAATATTGCGGTCAGCGCGGCATCGGCCTCGACCACCACGTCGTTGCCGGTCGCGAGGCATGCGGAAAGCTGGTGAAATAGCCCTTCGCGGCTGACCGGCGCGAGCAGGATCGTGCCGCGCGGATGCAGCGCATAGACATTGCGCTCGCCCACCGGCCCGGGCAGTTCCACTTCAAGGCCCAGCGGCGACGCCGCGTCGAGCTGCAGGGCGAGCATCGCCGCATGCGGTTCGCCGGTCTTGTTCAGCCAAGCAGCGAGATCGGCCAGCGCCGGATCGACGACTGCCTCCCCGCGCCGGGCCGGAACCGCGTCGCGCACGAGCCGCGGCAGATAAAGCGGCCCGCCTGCCTTCGGCCCGGTTCCCGAAAGCCCGCGCCCGCCGAACGGCTGAACCCCGACGATCGCGCCGATGACGTTGCGGTTGATGTAGAGGTTGCCTGCCTTGATCCGCGACGTGACCTGCGCGACCGTCTCGTCGAGCCGCGTGTGCAGCCCGAACGTCAGCCCATAGCCCGTGGCGTTGATCGCATCGATCAGCGCGTCAAGATCGTCGCGGCGATAGCGGATCACGTGGAGCACCGGCCCGAACACCTCCCGCGTCAGATCGGCGATGCTGTCGAGTTCGATGATCGTCGGCGGCACGAAAGTGCCATGCTGCGTCTCGGGCGAAAGCGGCTGCTGCTCGACGCTGCGCCCGCGCGCGCGCATCGCCTCGATATGCTTCTCGATATTGGCCCTGGCCTCGGCGGTGATCACCGGGCCGATATCGACTGCCAGCCGATCGGTGTTGCCGATCCGCAGCTCGGCGAGCGCGCCCTTGAGCATCGCCAGCGTGCGATCGGCGACTTCCTCCTGCAGGCACAGGATCCGCAGCGCCGAGCAGCGCTGCCCCGCGCTGTCGAACGCCGAGGCGATGACGTCGGCCACGACCTGCTCTGCCAGCGCCGAGGAATCGACGATCATCGCATTCTGCCCGCCGGTCTCGGCGATCAGCGGGATCGGCTTGCCGTCGGTCGACAGCCGTTCGGCCAGCTGCTTCTGGATCAGCCGCGCGACGTCGGTCGAGCCGGTGAACATCACGCCCGCGGTTTCGGGCGCACCCACCAGAGCCGCGCCGATCGCGCCGTCGCCGGGGACGAGTTGAAGCGCATCGGCAGGGATGCCCGCTGCGTGCAGCAGGCGCACCGCTTCGGCGGCGATCAGCGGGGTCTCTTCGGCAGGCTTGGCGAGCACTGGATTGCCGGCGACCAGTGCCGCGGCGACCTGGCCGGTGAAGATCGCCAGCGGGAAGTTCCACGGGCTGATGCACACCACCGGCCCCAGCGGCCGTGAGTCGGGCGCCAGTGCGCGTGCTTGCAGCGCGTAGTAACGCAGGAAATCGACCGCCTCGCGGACCTCGGCGATCGCATTGGGAACCGACTTGCCGGCCTCGCGCACCGCAAGGCCG
>JASLBO010000274.1 GCA_030146605.1 Sphingomonas sp.
CTGGATTGAGGCATCGTCATCCCGGCGGAAGCCGGGATCTCGTGCCGCAGGCCGTTCGCGCCGCCTGAGATCCCGGCCTTCGCCGGGATGACGGAATTTGGGAGGGTCTATCCGCAGGCGGGGCGCCCGCGGAGAGGCCCCCTCCGTCAGCTTCGCTGCCACCTCCCCCGGTTCCCGGGGGAGGAATGAGATAGGGCTTCTTCGTAGATGGCCGCCTCCTCCGCGCCGGGCTGGCGCGCCAATATCGTCCTTTATGCCGCGCTGGCAGCCAATATCGGGATCGCCTTCGCCAAATTCGTGGCGGCGGCGATCACCGGTTCGTCGTCGATGCTCACCGAGGGCGTGCACAGCCTCGTCGACAGCGGCAATCAGGGGCTGCTGCTCTACGGCCAGCACCGCGCGAAGCGGCCGCCCGATCCGGAACATCCGTTCGGCTATGGCCGCGAACTCTATTTCTGGGCGTTCGTCGTCGCGATCCTGATCTTCGGGCTCGGTGCCGGCGTCTCGATCTATGAGGGCTGGCAGCACATCGCCGCGCCCGAGCCGCTGCGCGATCCGCTGATCAACTATGTCGTGCTCGGCGTTGCGATGCTGCTCGAGGGCACGAGCTGGGTGATCGCATTGCGCGAATTCGCGGCGGCGAAGGGTCGGCTCGGCTGGTGGCAGGCGGTGCGCGAATCCAAGAATCCGGCGACCTTCATCGTGTTGTTCGAAGATTCGGCGGCGCTCGCGGGGCTGGTCGTCGCGGCCGCCGGGGTGTGGGCGAGCCACGCCTGGGGCGATCCGCGGATCGACGGCGCGGCGTCGATCGTGATCGGCTGCATCCTCGCGGGGGTCGCCATCCTGCTCGCGCGCGAAGCCAAGGGGCTGCTGATCGGCGAGCGCGCCAATCCCGAGGTGATCGCGTGCGTGCGGGCGATCCTCGACCGCCGGCCCGAGATCGTGCGGGTCAACCATGTGCGGACGATCCACACCGCGCCCGAGCGGATCTTCGTCGCGGTCAGCGCCGATTTCGAGGACGGCGTCACGATGGGCGCGGGCGAGACGCTGATCGAGGGCATCGAAGCGGAATTGAAGGCGGCGCTGCCGATGCTGTCGTCGATCTACATCCGTCCCGAAAAGGCCGAGAACGCGCCCGAAGTGGCGGCGGTCGGCTGAACGCCCAAGGCCGCGGCCCGCCGCTTTTCCTCCGTATTTTCCCTGCATTAAGTAAAGGTTTTCCCAACAGAAATCCGGAGCCGTCGCACGCGTGTCTATGATGTCTGGGAAGCAATCATGGGGTGTGCGTGATCGGGTTCCGGCCTGGAAGTCTGCTGCTCAAGGCAGTGATCGTTCCCACCGCGGGGGCGTTGCTGCTGCTCGCGCTGATGGTGGGCGCGGTGCTGCATTTTGCGACCCGGGGAACGGACCGGGTGGCGGCACAGCGTCAGGAGCGGCTGGCGGAAGTCGCGATGCAGACCGCAGTCGCTGGGGTGCGCAAGGACCAGGAGGCATCGACCTATTGGGACGATGCCGTGCGGCGGGTGCACGAAGTCCCGCTCGATTTGCCGTGGATCGACCAGAATCTCGGCATCTGGTTCTATAGCTATTACAAGCATGACGAGACCTATCTGCTCGATGCGCAGCAGCATCCGGTCTATGCGATGCGCAACGGCCGTCGCGCGGATCCACGCCAGTTCACCGGGGTTTCCCACCCGGCGATGCCGCTGGCGCTGCAACTCCGGTCAAAGCTCTGGCGCGGGGACCTGACCCCCGCGAGCAGCAGCGAACAGACTCCGGGGCTGTCGGGCATCGCGATGATCCGCGGACGTCCGGCGATCGTCAGCGTCAAGCCGCTCCTCTCGGAGACCGGCGACATCGTGCAGGCACCCGGATCGGAGCATCTGCACGTCAGCGTGCGCTATCTCGACGGCAATTTCCTGACCGACCTTGCGGCGGATTATGGCATCGATGCCCCGCAATTCGCCCTCGCCCGCAGCGCCCGTGCCGCGATCCCGCTGCGCACCGCGCAGGGCGCGGTGATCGGCTATATCGAATGGCGGGCATTCAAGCCGGGCCATGTCGTGCGGCTGCATATGGGGGCCGCCTTGCTGGTGGCGCTCGGGCTGATCGGCACAGTGCTGGCATGGCTGCTCAACCGCAACCTGCGCGCGCGGCTCGAGCTCGAGACCAGCCGCGCGCAGGCGCAGCACCTCGCCTTTCATGACGCGCTGACCGGGCTGCCCAATCGCGCATTGTTCAACGATCGCGCCGATCATGCGCTGGCGCGCGCGCGCCGGGGCGAGCAGGCGACCTTGCTGCTGCTCGACCTCGACCGCTTCAAGCACGTCAACGACACCTATGGGCATCAGGCGGGCGACGCGCTGATCCGCGAGTTCGGCAGCCGGCTGAGCGGATTGGTGCGCGAGGAAGATACGATCGCGCGGCTGGGCGGCGACGAGTTCGCAATGCTGCTCCCCGGAATGACCGGCAAGGACGTGGAGGCGCTGTGCGAACGGATCCTCGCCGCGGTCCATCTGCCGTTCGAAGTGCTCGGCAACCAGGCGTTCGTAGGCGTCAGCATCGGCGTGGTGCAGGCGCCCGCGTCGGGCACCGACCGCGTCGACCTGCTGCGCAAGGCCGACATCGCATTGTATCGCGCGAAGGCCGAGGGCCGCGACTGCCATCGCTTGTTCGACGTGTCGATGGACGCGACGGTCAAGCTGCGCGGGACGATCGAGGAAGATCTGCGCGCGGCGCTGGCGAGCGGCGAGGGGCTCGCGCTCCATTATCAGCCGCTGGTCGGCACCGACGGCAAAATGGTCGGGGTCGAGGCGCTGCTGCGCTGGGAGCACCCCCGGCAGGGGCTGCTGCCGCCGGCGCAGGTGATCCCGATCGCCGAAGAGACCGGGCTGATCATTCCGCTGGGCGAATGGGTGCTGCGCGAATCCTGTGCTGCGGCGAAGCGCTGGCCCGAGCTGTTCGTCGCGCTCAACCTGTCGCCGGTCCAGTTCCGCACTGTCGGGTTCGCCGAGCGCGTGCTCGAGATCATCCGCGAGACGGGCGTGCGGCCCGAGCAGCTCGAGCTCGAAGTCACCGAAGGCGTGCTGATCGACGATGACGAGCTGGTCCGCGCGGGTCTCGCCAAGCTGCGCGCGGCGGGGCTCAAGATCGCGCTGGACGATTTCGGCACGGGCTATTCGTCGCTGAGCTATCTGCGCAAGTTCGAGGTCGACAAGATCAAGATCGATCGCAGCTTCGTCCAGCATCTCGGGCACACGGTCGATTCGGGGGCGATCATCCATGCGGTGGTGACCCTGGGCCATGCGATGGGGCTGACGGTGACCGCCGAGGGCGTCGAGACCGGCGACCAGCAGCGTTTCCTCAAGCTGGCAGGCTGCAACCAGATGCAGGGCTATCTGTTCTCGCGCCCGGTCCCCGCCGGGCAGATCGCGACGCTGCTCGAGCAGCACGGCGCATTGCGCGCCGCCTGATGCGGCCGGAATGCGCCATGCTCGCGGCTGCCGGGATGTGGCTGGCAGCGGCGCCGGCGGCCGCGCAAGTCGCACTCAGCGGCGAGGCAGAGATCGTTTCGGACTATCGCTATCGCGGGGTGTCGCTCTCGAACGGCCGGCCCGCGCTGCAGGCGAGCGCTGAGCTCGACAGCGGTGCGGGCTTCATGCTTGGCGGCTTTGGTTCGTGGGTGCCGCGTGGCGGCGGCGCGACGGCGGTCGAGCTGGATGCCAGCGCCCGCTATCGTGCCGCGATCGGGTCCGGGATGACTCTGGACGGTGGCGTGTCGTGGTATCATTATCCGGGCGTAGCCGACTGCGATTATGCCGAGGCGAGCGCGACGCTGGGCTGGGAGCGCGGCGACACCGGCGCGCGGGCAGGGATCGCCTGGGCGCCGCGCCAGGCCAATCTGATCGATGCCGCGGGGCAAAAGGGCGACAATCTCTACGGCTTCGCCGGCATCGAGCAGACGATCGCGGGCACGCCGATCAGCCTGACCCTCGATGCCGGCTATGAATCGGGAGTGTTCGACGGAGCCGTGCGCGGCGGCAAGCTCGACTGGCGGGGCGGGATCGCCCTGTCGCTGAGCGGCTTTACGGCTTCGGCGAGCTATGTCGGCGCGGTACGTTCCCGCGCGGCCGTGGGGGAGCGCAGGCGCGAGAACGGGCTGGTGCTTGCCGTGAGGCGCAGCTTCTAGCGCGGGTTCCCACACTCGCTGCTCAGACGTTCGTAGCGCTCCGCCATTACGAGATGCGCGTGGCGCGCCACGGGATGCTGCTGGCGCAGCGCCGCCTCACGCTCGCGGCGGGCACGGACCTGGAAGTAGCTCGAATCGGACATGGCGAATTTCCCCAATCGCACGGAGCGAGGGTGCCACAAAATTCATCGATTTCAAGGCGATAGTGATTCGCAACAAAGCGCGTGGTCAACGGGCGGAAGGCACCTCTTGCTGCTCGCCGCCGCGGCGCGCGCGCAGCGACGCGGCATCCGCGTCGTCGATCGCCCGCAGCAGATCCTCGAATTTCGTGTCATCGGACACGGGGAAGCAGCGCTTGAAGCCGCTCCCCAGCCGTTCGAGATCGCGGTGGGTCAGCAAGCCGACCGCGACGATATGTTCTTGCGCCAATACCCAAACTCCGGCGAACCCATGCTGCACTAACGAGAGTTAGCCGGGTTTGTGCCAACCGATTGTCGATTTAGCGGTGGAGAATGTCGAGCGCGGCCGCGGTCATCGCTTCGGTAGCGGTGCCGATCACGGCTTCGGCCTCGGGCGCCCAGAACGGGCTGTGGAGCGAGGGCAGCGCTTCCTTGCCGGCCTGGGCGGCGTCCCATTTGGCCTTCGGCACGCCGCCGACCCAGAAGATCATGCTCTGGATCGATTTGTCGGCGAGATAGAAGCGGCCGAAATCCTCGCCGCCCATCACTGCGGGGGTCTCGACGACGCGGTCCTTGCCGAAGCGCCCGGTCCACAAGGTGTGGAGCCGGCCGGTGAGCGGCTCGGTGTTGAAGGTCGAGGGGGTGCCTTCGTTGCGGACGGTGACCACCGGCATGCGATCCTCGGGCACGCCTGCGGCGATCGCCTCGCCCCTGGCGATGCGGGCGATGCCGTCGAGCAGCTTCTTGCGCACTTCGGGGGTGTAGCTGCGCACGGTGAGCAGCATCGTCACTTCCTTGCCGATGATGTTGTGGGTCGAGCCGCCATGGATGCTGCCGACGGTAACCACGGCGGCATCCTGCGGGTCGATTTCGCGGCTGACCAGCGTCTGGAGCGTCGTGACGATCCGTGCAGCGAGGACGATCGGGTCGCGCGTTGTCTGCGGATAGGCGCCGTGGCCGCCGACGCCCTGCACCTTGATGTCGACCGAATCGACATTGGCGAGGGCATAGCCCGAGCGGACGCCGATCGTGCCGGCGGGGAGCGACGCGGCGTCATGGAAAGCCAAAGCGAATTGCGGTTTGGGAAAGCGGGTGAACAGCCCGTCCTCGAGCATCATCCGGGCGCCCATGCCGC
>JASLBO010000307.1 GCA_030146605.1 Sphingomonas sp.
ATTTCGCCGGAGACTTCGGCGGCCTGGAGCATCATTTCGGTATGGGCGGCGCCGGACGGGATCATCGGGAAGCAATTGGCGAGCTTGGCCACCCGGCAATCGACGAGCACCGGCCCGTCATAAGCGAGCATCTCGCTAATACCCGGATCGAGCTCCTGCCGGCCCTCGATCCGGATGCCCTTCCAGCCATAGGCCTCGGCGAGCTTGACGAAATCGGGGAGCGTGTCCGAATAGCTTTCCGAATAACGCGACTGATAGGTCAGCTCCTGCCACTGGCGGACCATCCCCATATATTCGTTGTTGAGGATGAAGATCTTGACTGGCAGGCGATATTGGGTCGCGGTCGCCAGTTCCTGGATGTTCATCTGGATCGATGCGTCGCCGGCGATGTCGATCACCAGCGCATCCGGGTTGCCGAGCTGCGCGCCGATCGCGGCAGGCAGGCCATAGCCCATCGTGCCGAGACCGCCGCTGGTCAGCCACTTGTTGGGCGATTCGAAGCCGAAATGCTGTGCGGCCCACATCTGGTGCTGGCCGACTTCGGTGGAGATGATCGGCGCGCGATGCTTCGTCGCCTCGTACAGCGCTCGGATCGCGCGCTGCGGCATGATCGCGTCGCCTTTCTCCTCGAAATCGAGGCATTTGGCCTGCCGCCAGCCCTCGATGCGGTTCCACCATTCGGTGAGATCGGGCTTCGGATGCTGCCGTGCCTTCCAGCAGTGGATCATTTCGCGGAGCGCAATGCCGACATCGCCGATGATCGGAAGGTCGACGCGGACATTCTTGTTCACACTCGACCGGTCGATATCGATATGCACCTTGCGGCTGTTCGGCGCGAAGGCGTCGAGCCGGCCGGTGACGCGATCGTCGAAGCGCGCGCCGAGGGCGATGATCAGATCGGCCTTGTTCATCGCCCAATTGGCTTCCCAGGTGCCGTGCATGCCGAGCATGCCGAGCCACTTCTGGTCCGAGGCGGGCAGGGCACCGAGCCCCATCAAGGTCGAAGTGACCGGCGCGCCGGTGATCGCGGCGAGTTCGCGCAGCAGCCGCGAGGCCTCGGGCCCCGAGTTGATGATCCCCCCGCCGGTGTAGAAGATCGGCCGCTCGGCGGCGGCGAGCATGTCGACCGCTTCCTGGATCTTGGCGGCGTCGGGCTGGGTCTGCGGGCGATAGGTCTTGTGCTGGATCGGGCCCGGCGCCTCATAGCGGGCGGTGGCGACCTGGACGTCCTTGGGGATGTCCACAACCACCGGCCCCGGACGGCCCGAGGTGGCGATGTGGAACGCCTCGTGGATGATGCTGCCGAGGGTCTCGGGCGCCTTCACGAGGTAATTATGCTTGGTGCAGTGCCGCGTGATGCCGACGGTATCAGCCTCCTGGAAGGCGTCGGTGCCGATCAGCGCGGTCGGGACCTGACCGGTGATCACGACCATCGGTATCGAATCCATCAGCGCATCGGTGATCCCGGTGACCGCGTTGGTCGCGCCGGGGCCCGAAGTGACGAGCACGACGCCGGGCTTGCCGGTCGAGCGGGCATAGCCCTCGGCGGCGTGGGTCGCAGCCTGCTCGTGGCGGACCAGAATGTGCTTGATGCGGTCCTGCTTGAACAGCGCATCGTAAATCGGAAGCACCGCGCCACCGGGATAGCCGAAGATGACCTCCACACCGAGGTCGCTCAACGCCTCGATCAGGATGTCTGCTCCGCTCTTCTCGGTCACGTCTGCCTCCTTTGTCGCAATGCGCCATAGCACCGCCGGAGGGCGCTGCTAGCGGCAAGAAAATGGCACGTCAAGCGTTATGGATGAAATTTAGTTTCAATTCTATCCAGTCTGACGTTCGTTTCTGTCTCGTTCATGCATTCCCAGCCCCGTGGCGGTTGCCGCCGGAACCAGGTATATTGCCGTTTGGCATATTGCCGGGTCGCGAGCGCACCGGCTGCGGCAGCTTGCACGACATCGGTCTCGCCCGCAAACAATGCGCGCAACTCGGGCATCCCGATCGCGCGGAGCACGGGGGCGTCGGCCGGGATGTCGGTGCGCGCGAGCAACGCGGCGGCCTCGTCGCGGCCCTGGTCGAGCATGTCGGCGAAGCGGCGGTCGATGCGCTCGCCGAGCCAGTCGCGGTCGGGGAGGAGGATCAGCGGGACGAGGCGAATGTCGCCGGCGATCCCGCCGACATGCTGGCGGTGCCAATGGGACAGGGGTTGGCCCGTCGAGCGTACGACTTCCAGTGCGCGGGCGACGCGGCTGGTATCCGTCGGGTGCAGCCGCGCGGCGGCCTCCGGATCGGCGTCGGCGAGCTCGGCATGGGCATCCGCCACGTCGAGCGCGCGGACCGCGCTGCGGATCGCGGGGTCGATTTCGGGGACCGGCGCGATCCCGTCGATCAGCGTGCGCAGATACATGCCGGTGCCGCCGACGAGGATGGGCAGGCGACCGGCCTGATGCGCCTCGGCGATGGCTGCGCGCGCCTCGAGGGCCCACCGCGCGGCGGAATAGGAGTCGGCGCCGTCGATATGGCCGAACAGCCGATGCGGGACGCGCGTCTCCTCCTCTTGCGTCGGCCGCGCGGTCAGGATGCGCAGATCGGCATAGACCTGCATGGAGTCGGCGTTGATTACGGTGCCCCGGTGCTTTTCGGCCAGCGCGAGCGCGAGCGCGGACTTGCCGCTCGCTGTCGGCCCTGCGATGAGCGCCACCGTTGGCAGGTCAGGGGATCCCATGTTCATCGCGACGCTTGTAGCAGACGGTCTTGCCGCGGGGCAGCTTTCCGAAGCAGCGGACAGGCTGGCGCGAGCCGACTGCGGGCCGCGGGCGTGGGAATGGCTCGACGAGGGCAGGGCGGCGGACTTGCGGTTCGTGTCGCACCCGGACGCGGCGCGTGCGGTGCTGGAGGGGGCGCTTGCGGCGACCGACGTGATCGTCCAGCCGCAGTTTGGCCGCGAGAGGAAGCTTCTCGTCGCCGACATGGATTCGACTATGATCACGGTCGAGTGCATCGACGAGCTCGCCGATTATGCGGGCATCAAGCCGCAGATCGCCGAAGTCACTGAGCGGGCGATGCGCGGCGAGCTCGACTTTGCCGAGGCGCTCGATGCACGGGTGGCGCTGCTCAGGGACCTTGCGGAAAGCGCGATCGATCTTTGCCTCGCCGAGCGGGTGAAGCTGATGCCGGGCGCGAAGACGCTGGTGCAGACAATGCGCGCGCGGGGAGCGCTGACCATCCTGGTCTCGGGCGGATTCACGCGCTTTGCCGAGCCGGTCGGGGCCGAGATCGGATTCGATCGCGTGATCGCCAACGTCCTCGAGATCAGCGATGCGCGGCTGACCGGCAAAGTCGCCCGGCCGATCGTCGACAGTGCGACCAAGGAGGCCACGTTACTCGGCGCGCTGACCGAATTGGGGTTGGGGGCGGAAGAGTCGATGGCGGTGGGGGACGGCGCCAACGATCTCGCGATGATCCGCCAGGCCGGGCTCGGCGTGGCCTATCGCGCGAAGCCCATCGTCGCGGCGGCGGCGGGGGTGCGGATCGATCACGGGGATCTGACGGCGCTGCTTTATGCCCAAGGGCTGGCGCGGCGCGACTGGGTGGTCGCCTAGCCGCGCCTTGCAGGCGCCCGGCTCGTCAGCGAGCCGAGACCTGCTTTACCTTGGTCCACGGCACGAACTTGCCCAGCGACACGAAGCCGCGCGGGAATCGGCTCGAGCGGTCGACGAGGTTGACCACGTCGATGCTGCACAGCTGCGAGCCGTACATCTTGGTCACCAGGATGTCGTCGTCGTTGAGCGACTCTGCGCCCGAGCGCGGCTCGTTGACATAGAGCTTGCCGCCGACCCGGTAGACGATCGCCTTGCCCTTGATGATCTGGCTCGAGTTCGACGAGGAGAGCGAGATGCAGTTTACCGGCTCGCCCGGGGTTCTATCCTTGAGGAGCTTCTCGAGCTGCTGCTCAGGCGTATCGCGCGGCGCGGCGACGGCGGGCGCGGCGATCATGGCCGCGCCGAGGACGAGAGCTTTGAGAATGTGGGTCATGCTCGCCTGATAGCACGACCCGGCTGAACCTGTCCTGAAGGACCGGCTCAGCGATTCCCGCCGAACGTGAAGGTCAGCGCAGCGCCGCCGGCGAACTGGTTGCGCGAGCCGATCGAGCGCACGATCGGGGAATCCGCCGCGTCGCTGACCAGCCGGTCGTATTTGGCATAGCCGTAAATGCCCCAGCTGCGATCGAACTGATAGATCGTGGTCGCGCTCGCGCCGACCGCATGGACGCCACCGCCGGGATTGTACACCGCGAGGCCGGTACGCGCCGCCGCCGCAGGGTTCACGCCGAAATAGGCGTCCTGATATTTGCTGTCGGACAGCGAGACGCGCGGCCCCAGCGAGAACAGCCATTTGTCGCCGTCGCGAGCGACATAATCGAGCATGACGTTGCCGACGAGGCCCTTGTGCCCGGTGACGCCCTTGCGGAGCTCGCCGCGCGCGCGGATCGAGGAGCCGAGCCAGAATTGCGCGAAGCCGCCTGCCTCGATCGAAATGCCCACTTCATCGACCGGCAGGTCGGTCTCGTCGCGGCGCCGGCTGCCCTCCAGATTGACCGAAGGACCGATTGCGAAGCCGCCGCTGTTGATCAGGTTGAACGAAGCGCTCTGGTCGGCCGCGTCGAATTCGAACGGCGTATCGCCGCGCGCCATCGACAGATCGTAGAGCGGGGTTATCAGGACATCGTCGCCGCCCGGATAGCGCGGCTGGACTTGCGGGCCGAGGCCGACGCGGAAGCGGCGGGGTTCCTTGGGCGCGTCATTATCTTGGGCCGCAGCCCCGGTAGCGAACAACAGGGCGGGAAGGGCGGCAGCGGCCAGCATTGCTTTGATCATGGCCGCGAAACGCGCCCGTCGCGACTTTGTTGCGTGTGCGAAGCGATTTTTCTCGGATGAGACGAGCCTAGCGCCCGACGGGCACGCAGGGCCTGACGCTGCCGCAGGCGCCGGCGGCGGCGGCGCGCGAGGCATAGGGGCCGACGAGCAACCTGGTGAGCGCGCCCGTCTTGACGAAATAAGGCTGGCGGCCGGGGAAGCGTCCGCCGACCTGCGCCCAGAGCTTGCGCGCATTGCCGGGATCGCCGAACGCGCCGAGCTGGACGCGCCAGCCGCCGTCGCGCGCAGGCGCCGCGGCTGCCGGGGCGGGTGCCGGCTGGACCGGGCGCGGCCTGGGCCGCGGCGTGGGCTCGGCAGTGCGGGTTACCGCAGGCGGCGAAGGACGATTGTTCTC
>JASLBO010000324.1 GCA_030146605.1 Sphingomonas sp.
GCGTGTTTCTCGCGCGGCTGGCGCTGCCGGTCTATGCGATAGTCCCCTTCATCGCGGACAAACGCACCGGCGCGGCGGTGCTGATCGCGGCGGCGTTGTTCCATTACGGCCTCAATGCCATCGGGGCTTGCAGCTGGAACAGCTGGATGCGCGATCTCGTGCCCTCCGAGCGGCTCGGCCGCTTCTTCTCGCGCCGGACGATGTATGGCACCGCGGTGAGCGCGGCCGCGACGGTGGCGGGCGCCTTCGCGCTCGAACGCGCGGCAGGCGACCGGGGGATCGGCGACCAGATATTCGCCGCCTTGTATCTGTTCGGCTTTCTCTGCGGCCTTGTCAGCACTGCGGCGCTGGCGCGGGTGCCCGAGCCGCGCATGCCGCCGTCCAGCGGCGGCGCGCCGATGCTTCAGCTGCTCGCCGAGCCGCTGCGCGACCGCAACTTCCGCTCGATGCTGCGCTATCTGGCCAGCTGGCAGTTCGCGGTGAACCTCGCGACGCCATTCTTCACGGTCTATGTCGTTCGCGAGCTGGGCTTCAGCATGGGGTTCGTGCTGGTGCTGAGCTTCATCAGCCAGATGGCCAATCTTGCGGTGATCCGCGGCTGGGGCGGGCTCAGCGACCGCTTTGCCAACAAATCGGTGCTGGGCGTGGCGACGCCGCTCTTCATCCTGAGCATAGCGGCGATGGCATTCGCCAGCGAAGTCGACGGCCGGACTGCGCGCATGGTCTATCTGGTGGTGTTGCACATCGTCATGGGTGCCGCGGGCGCGGGGGTCGGCCTCGCTTCGGGGAACATCGTCCTCAAGCTGAGCCCGCCGAGCGGCGCTACCGGATTTCTGGCTTCGAACGCGATGATCGGCGCTGTCGCGGCGGGAGTAGCGCCGGTGATCGGCGGCTTGGCGAGCGACTTCTTCGCGGCGCGCAAGCTGAGCCTGGCGTTGCGCTGGACGAGCCCGTCAGGTGCGGCCGAATTCGGCGTGATGTTCACCCATTGGGAATTCTTCTTCCTGATCTCGGCGGCCATGGGGCTGTACACGCTCTACCGCCTCGCGACGGTCCACGAACCCGGGGCGGTGGGGAGCCGCGAGGTCGTGGCGCACATCCTGTCCACGACGGCGCGTACGCTGGGCAATGCGTCCTCGGTTTCGGGGCTGCGCAATGCGATGGTGTTCCCAGGTGGCGAGCTGATCAAGCTGCGCGAGCTGCGGATACCGCTGCTCGAGAATTTGCAGCACATCGTTCGCGATCGCTTCGGCTGGGGATCGCGCGAGGCGGCGATCGGGTCGATGCTCGATTCGAGCTACGAGACGCCGGCGCCCGAACCTTCGCTCAACCAGCTTCTCGCACGGCTCAAATAACCCGGGCGGTCACGCTGCCCTGGCGTTCCGCCGGCTTTCTCCGATCCGTGCGGCATGGGCAGCGTCGCCGGTGATCTCGAGCAACGGCCAGTGCGGGGTCCGCGCGTCGATTGCGCTCAGCAGGCGGAGGAGTTCGATTTCTTCGGGATCATGCGCAACGCCGCCTGCGTCGAAGATGTCGTGGAACCACTTTTCCTGAAGACCCGCGAGATTGGGGTTCTCCCACGATTCCCAAGGCAGGTGCGTCTGCGTCTTGCCGCGTACCAGCCCCCAGCAAAAGGCGCCGATGCCGCTTGCCTTGGCTACCGGCAGGATCGCTTCGAAAGTGCTTCCCGCGGGGCGCGCCATGAATTCGGTGCAGAGCAAAGGCCGGCCGAATGCCCGCAGCCAGTCGGCCCGCTGGGTGAAGTCCGCCGCGTCGCCATAATTGTGGAAGGAAATCAGGTCCGAAAGCGCGGTCTGCGCGTGCTGGAGCGGCGACAGCCGCTCAGGGGACGACCAGTCGCCGAGCCAGATTGCACTGGTCAGCGGCTGGATCGGATCCATCGCGCGCGCCCAGCCGAACGCCGCGCGCAGCAAGGGCAGGACCAGATCGGCCTTGGCGGCGAGCTCGCCTGCATCGCAGAGTGCGACCTCGGGTCCGTTATCGGGTTCGTTCCAGATGTCCCAGGCGAGTACCCGTGGGTCCTGGCCGAAATGGCTGACGATCCCGCGGACATAAGCCTCGAGCCGGGCGCGCTGCGCCGGGTCGCGCAATGCCGGGACACCGGGCGACTGGACCCAGCCCGAATTATGGACGCCGGGCTTGGGCTGGGGCTGCGGGCCGAGCGCGGGTTCGGGATGCCAGCACGAATCAAACAGCACCAGCATCGTGCGGATGCCGTGACGGTCCGCCGCCGCGAGGAAGCGATCGATGCGCGATGTGAACCCGGCGGAATCCTCGAGCCAGAGCAAATCGTGCAGATAGACGCGGACCGCGTTCATCCCCACCGACGCGGCGAGCGCGAGCTCCTCCTCGATCACCGGCAGGTCGAAGCTTTCCGACTGCCACATCTCGAGCTGGTTGATCGCATTCGAAGGCGTGAAATTGCACCCCATCAGCCAAGGCTGGGCGGCCCACCAGGTATTGGCCGCCTTCGCCGTCCATTGCTCGCGCATCTCACGTCCTTTGCCTCAAACCAGCATCGGCCTGGTTTGCGTCAGAATCGTAACTTAGAGCCTAAGTCTGAATTGCGGATTTATACGGCATTGTTCGGCCAGCAAAACGACATGGCACCCGCCTGCGATCTGATCCGCGGACTGCCGGCAGGCCTGGTGCCGGCCGACCGCGCCTATGACGCCGACAGCCTGCACGATCTCATCTATGAACCGGTCATCCCGCCCCGGCGCCACCGCACCTGCCGGCACCGCTATGACCGGATCGCCTACAAGCAACGCTGGGGCATCGAAGGCTTCTGCGCAAAGCTCAAGCAATGGCGCCGCATCGCAACCCGATACGACAGACTCGCCGCCAACTTCCTCGGCTTCATCAAGCTCGCTAGCATCATGCTGTGGCTCAAATTATCAAATCGTCACCAAAGCCTAGCGTTGGAGCTTGGTGGCGAGGATGACCGACGAGGTCGTCCGCTCGACGCCTTCCATGGCGCCGATCAGGTCGAGCAGGTCGTTGAGCCGGTTGACATGCGGCGCCTCGACGGTCGCAATCAGGTCATATTCGCCCGAGATCGCATGGAGGCCGGTGACCTCGGGCATAGTCACGAGCTGGTCTTGCGTCGCCTGCGTGGCCTTGGGGTAGACCTTGATCATGACATGGGCGCGGACCTGACGGCGGTCATACTCCTCGCCGAGCCGGACGGTGTATCCGACGATCGTCCCGTGGCGCTCCATCCGCTCGATGCTGCTGTAGATGGTGGTGCGCGATACGCCCAGCGCGGTGGCAAGCTCTGAGACATTGCGCCGGGAATCCTCGCGCAGCAGCGCGAGCAGCTGCAGATCGATCTCCTCCGGCGGCCGGGCGGTCATTGCGGTGAAGGCGCGGCTGGCGGCTTGGGGGCGCCGAACAGGCGTCCGCCCGCCACGTGTGCCGTGCCTTCAAAGGCAGGGGCGGTGACGCGCAGGCTGTTCAGGTCGAACCCGCTATCGGGGCCGATGCCGGTGACCTGCACCGTTGGCCAGGTGAGCGGCTTGCCAGGCTTGAGCACGGCTCTGCCTTTTGGCTGGACGAGCCACGCGAAGCCGCCGTTGCGCGTCCGCAGCTTCGCGGTGCCGTCAGCCTCGACGCAGAGCGCGCTTTCCTCGTCGACCCCTATCCCGATCGCCTTGGCATCCTTTTGCCGCGCGGCGGCGAGGAAGGCGATCAGGCGCCCCAGCCGATCGCGCGCGTTGAAATGGGTGTCGGTCACGACATGCGCGAGGCGCGGCATGCGGAGGAAGTCGGTCACCAGGGTCACCGCCGGCCCCGCCGGGTCGGCGAGCGCCGTCGGGCTGTCGATGCTGCCGCCGTCCATCGCGCCATATGCGGTGCCGCCGAGGATCGCGAGCCCGGCGCTGGTGCCGGCGATCGGCCGGTCCTTGCGGACATGCGCGTTCAGCAGCCGGGCGACCGGGGTGCCTTTCCAGTAGCGGACATAATTGGCCTGATCGCCGCCGGCGAGGAAGATCCCGTCGGCATGTTCGAGGATGCCCAGCACGCGCGGGTCGCTCGCCGCGGCGCGATCGCTGAACACGATCGTCTGCACCGACAATACGCCGCCTATGTCGCGATAGATCTCCTCGCCGGCATCGCCCGCGCCCGATGCGCGCAGCACGACGATATGGCCGTGCCCCGCACGCCCGGCGAACCAGCGGAAGGCGCCTCGATCCCATTCGCCACCGCCCATCAGCATCAGCGCCTGCGCGGTGCGCCCGGGCGTCGGCGCGGCGACATCGCCTATCTCATAATAGGCATAGCCCGCCGGCGTCTGCGCCGATGCGGGGGCCGCCAGCAGCAAAGTGGCGAAGGTTGCCCACAGCCGCAACAGTGTCTTCATGGCCATAGCCCCTTCAAATCGTTCGAAACAGCCGTGCAGTTTGCATTTTTATTGTTTCAATTTGCAGCGCAACGCTATCATTATGTCAACATAACAAAGGGGGATCGCGCATGCGTCATCGGATTATCGCTTCGGCATTGGCAGGTACCGCCTTGTGCGCATTGGCGGGACAGGCCGCGGCACAGACGGCGCCAGCCGACGAGGCGCCGCAGGACGTCGCTGCACAGGAAGACGCCGACACCGAGATCGTCGTGCTCGGATCGCGCATTCCCCGGGTCCAGGCCGAAGGGCCGGCGCCGGTCACCACGATCACTTCCGAAGACATCTTGCGCAACGGCTATCAAAGCGTGCCCGACGTGCTGCGCGCGATCACCCAAAATGGCGGCGAGACGCAGAGCCAGCAGAGCTTCTCGGGCGCCGACTTCACCCCCGGCGCGCAGCAGGTCGATCTGCGCGGGCTCGGCCCCAATCACACGCTGGTGCTCGTCAACGGCCGCCGCATCGCCGACTTCCCGCTGCCTTATGGCGGCAACAGCAACTTTACCGACATCTCCAACATCCCGGTCGGCCTGATCGAGCGCGTCGAAGTGCTCAGCGGCAGCGCCTCGGCGATCTACGGCTCCGACGCGATCTCGGGCGTGGTCAACTTCCAGCTCAAGTCGAAGCCCGACGGCACGCGCATCGACTATCGCGCCGGCTTTACCGAACATGGCGGCGGCAGCTCGCAGCGGCTTTCGCTCACCACCGGCTGGGAGACCGGCGGCTTCCACGGCGTGGTCGGGGTGGAATTGCTCGATCAGCGCCCGCTCTGGGCCTATCAGCGCCGCCTCCAGGATTCGTCGGCGGACAGCCCGACCACCGAATATCCGATCGCGCGCCGCAACTTCCTGCGCACCGACGAGGATAACGACTATCTCGATCCCGGTGCCGCGGTCTGCGCCTCGCTCGCCAGCCTCAACGGCGGCACGACCTATCATGCCAGCCGCCCCGAATATGGCTATGACATCGCCAACGACGAATATGTCGACGGCCGTTATTGCGGCAGCAACGAAGCGATCGGCTATGGCACCACGATCAGCGAGCGCCGCGCCGCCAGCCTCTATGGCGCGATGGGCTATCATCTCGGCGACAATGCCGAGCTCTTCATCGACGTGCAGGCCAGCTATTCGAAGCTCAAGCTGTTCCGCGATGTGCTCGACTGGCAATATGTCGCGCCCGACGGCAATGAGGAAGGCACCTTCTTCAACCCCAACATGCCCGCCGACCTGACCTATAGCGGAGATCAGCTCGACAATTGGTACCGCCTGTTCACCCCCGAGGAGATGGGCGGGCTCGACAAGGGCATGACGCGCAACCGCTCGTTCACCTACAACATCACGCCGGGCATCCGCGGCAAGCTCGGCGGCGGCAAATGGAGCTATGAGCTCGCCTACAACCACGCCGAATACAGCTCGAAGATCGGCTTCCCGCAGGTCGTGATCGGCAAGGCGAACGATTTCTTCCTCGGGCCGCAGATCGGCGAGGAGAACGATTATCCGGCCTTCGACGCCGACATCGCCCGCCTCTACAAGCCGCTGACTCCGGCCGAATATGCGTCGATCACCGCGGTCTCGACCTATCGCCCCAAGACCTGGGTCAACAATGTCTCGGCGACGATCAACACCACCGAACTCCTCCAGCTTCCCGCCAGGCCGGTGGGCTTCGCAGCGGTCGCCGAAGTGGGCGATCAGGGCTATGAGATGAACCCCGATCCGCTCGCGCTCACCCAATATTATGTCGGACTGATCGATTCGGACGGGAAGGGCACCCGCCAGCATTGGGGCGTGGGCGGCGAGCTTCGCGTGCCCGCCTTCACCTTCCTCGAGCTGAGCGGCGCCGGCCGCTACGACCATTACAGCTTCGCCGGAAACGGCTTCGGCAAGTTCACGTACAATCTCGGCGCCCAGCTGCGTCCGGTGAAGAGCCTGTTGATCCGTGGCGCCTATGGCACGGGCTTTCGCGCCCCCGATTTGCATTATGTCTTCAAGGGGCCGGGCAACACCCATACCGGCGGCACCGATTATTATCTGTGCGGACAGGAGGGCGCGGAGATCGGCGACTGCCAATATGACGATGTCGATTTCATCGCCCGCCACAACGGCAATCGCCGCCTGCGGCCCGAAACCTCGACATCGCTCAATGCCGGCTTCGTCTTCCAGCCGGCCCGCAACTTCGATTTCTCGGCGGATTATTTCCGCGTGAAGATGCGGAACCAGGTCCTCAACATGCGGATCGACACGATCTTGCGCGACGAAGCCGCATGCCGCCCTGGCGCGGGCGGCGTCGCCCCCGAAGCCGATCCGACCTCGCCGACCTGCATCGATGCCATCGCCCGGGTCCAGCGTTATGCCGGCGGCGCGCTCGCCGGGGAGATCCAGTCGGTATCGATCAACCCGATCAACATCGCCGAAGAGACCACCGACGGCATCGACATCGCCATGCACCTCCGCGTGCCGACCGCAGGGATCGGGCAATTCTCGCTCGCGGCGAGCTACACCCATGTGTTCAACCACACGATCCGGCAATATCCGGGCGACGCGCAGATCGACAAGCTCGCCTTCGACAGCGGCTATTACATCCCGCGCGACAAGGGCACCGCCAGCCTGACCTGGGATCTCGGCCGCTTCTCGACCACGCTCAACGGCCAGCGCCTCGGCAGGCTGCCCAATTACGCCGAGGAAGCCTATATAAAGGCGAGCTATTTGTTCAACCTGTCGGCGCAATATGATCTGACCGATCGGATGCGCGTGTCGGGCACGGTAAACAACCTGTTCGACCAGAACCCGATCAAGGACCGGACGTACAGCAGCTATCCCTATTACGATATCTCGTGGTTCGACGGCGTGGGTCGCAGCTTCTACCTTCAGCTGACGTACAAGATGGGCGGAGCGAAGCTATGATGCGGCTGATTCCTGCAATTGCGTTGCTGCTGACAGCGGGGTCGCCCGCGACGGCGCAATTGTCGCCTGCCGAGAAGGTGATGGGGCGGACTGTCGATGCGCGGTACGAACAGTCGGTGGCGCTGCTTGGCCGGCTGGTCGACCAGAATAGCGGCACGCTGAACCTGGAAGGGGTCACCAAGGTCGGCGCGATGATGCGCGCCGAGCTGGAGGCGCTCGGCTTCACGGTCAGCTGGAAGCCGATGGCGGAGGTGAACCGCGCCGGGCATCTGATTGCGGTCCATCGCGGCGCGGCGGGGCGCAAACGCGTCTTGCTGATCGGGCATCTCGACACGGTGTTCGAGCCGAGCTCGCCCTTCCGGAAGTTAGTCCGCAAGGGCAATCTGGCCGAAGGGCCGGGGGCAGGCGACGACAAGGGCGGAATGGTGGTGATCGTCGCGGCGCTGCACGCGATGAAAGCGGCGGGAACCCTCGACAAGGCCAATATCGAGATCGTGCTGACCGGCGACGAGGAGGATGCCGGCAGCCCGGCGGCGATATCGCGCGCGGATCTGATCGCCGCGGGCAAGCGCGCCGACGTCGCGCTCGATTTCGAGGGGCTGGTCCGCCAGGACGGCCGCGACATGGGCTCGATCGCGCGCCGTTCGGTGACCGACTGGACCCTGACCGCGACCGGCAAGACCGGCCATTCCTCGCTGATCTTCACGCCCGCGCAGGGCGACGGCGCGATCAACGAACTGGCCCGGATCCTCGCTGCGTTCCGCAAGGAGCTGCCCGAGCCCAATTTGACCTTCAATCCCGCGGTGATCGCCGGCGGCGCGCGGGCTGCGATCGACGCGAGCGGCAACGCGACCGCGGCGGGCAAGACCAACATCATCGCCGAGACCGCGACCGCGATGGGCGATTTTCGCACGCTGAGCGAAGAGCAGACGCATCGGGTGCGCGAGAAGATGGAGGCGATCGTCGCGGCGCATTCGCCGGGCACCGACGCCAGGATCAGCTTTGGCGAAGGCTATCCGGCGATGGCGCCGACCGAAGGCAACAAGGCGCTCCTGGCCAAACTCAACGCGGTAAATCGCGACCTCGGCCTCGCCGAGATGGCGCCGCTGGACCCGCTGAAACGCGGCGCTGGCGACATCTCGTTCGTCGCGTCCGATGTGGACAGCCTGGCCGGGCTCGGCGCCTATAGCACCGGCGATCACGCACCGGGCGAGACCGTCGACCTCGACAGCATCCGGCG
This sequence comes from Sphingomonas sp., assembly GCA_030146605.1. Lineage (GTDB taxonomy): Bacteria > Pseudomonadota > Alphaproteobacteria > Sphingomonadales > Sphingomonadaceae > Sphingomonas. The sequence goes on from JASLBO010000324.1 coordinate 8,564, forward strand.
GCAGGCCAAGCGCGCGGCGATCTTGATCACGCGGGCGAGCGGGGAACGCGCGACGCGCTAGGCCCGGTTGGGGAACAGATTGTACCTCGCGCTCCGGATCAGGCGCGGGCGGGGCCTGTGCTGTTCCGCACGATCAGCTCGTGCGGCAGCGTCACCTGGCTCGTCGGGCTTTCGACGTCGCGCAGGATGTCGACGAGCAATTCGACGGTGCGCCGGCCGATCATGCCCTTGGGCTGCGAAATGGTGGTGAGTGCCGGCTGGAAGAAGCGGGCGAACGGCAAGTCGTCGAAGCCGACCACCGACACGTCGGCAGGGCAGGAGAGGCCCGCGGCGCCGACCGCGCTGAGCGTCCCCATCGCCATCTCGTCGCTGAAGCAGAAGATCGCGGTCACCCCCAGCGCGAGCAGCGCGCGGGTTTGCTCGAAGGCGGAACTGGCGGAGTAATCGCCGGTACGCACCTCGAGGCTATCGCGCAGCCCGTGGCGCCCGGCGGCCTGCACGGCGCCGGACAGGCGATCGCGGCTGATCGGGCTGATCGGCGGTCCGGTGATGATGCCGATGCGGCGATGGCCGAGCCCGATCAGATGCTCGACGGCATCGTCGCTTGCCGCGGCATTGTCGATATGGACGCTCGGCACGCCGAGCTCGGGGCTGTATTCGCAGCCGTTGACGATCGGGGCGGAGGCGCCCTGCCGCGCCAGCAAAGGTGCGAGGCTTTCGGGCAGGCGGTGCCCGAGGAAGATCAGCCCGTCGACTTCGCGGCGCGAGAGCATCTCGGCATATTGATCCTCGACCTGCGGATCGTGGCGAGTGTCGCCGACCACCACGGCATAGCCCGCGTCGCGGGCGGCTTCTTCGGCGCCGCGGATAACGCTCGCGAAGAAGGGGTTGGAGATGTCGGGCACGGTCAGCAAGATCTTCGCGGCGCGCAGCGTGCGCAGTGTCCGCGCCGCGACGTTGGGCGTATAACCGAGCGACTGGACGACTTCGAGCACGCGCTGGCGGGTCTGCTCGGCGACGCGCTCGGGCCGGCTCAGCACCCGCGAAACGGTGGCGGTGGACACGCCGGCCATCGCGGCTACTTCGATGATCGTCGGCATCGGACCTTCATGTAGGGTGTTGCGCGGCGTGTCGACCGGTATCCGATGTAATCCTTTACATCGGATTGCGACGTGCTTAGCCTGCGATTCGACAGGCAGGAAAACTGCACAACAGGGGAGGGCTGCGCATGGCCGTTGCGGAAGGTGCGTCGAGGGTTGGCGGCGGTTCGCCGTCGGGCATGCTGACCGGGCGCTTGAGTGCGCTGATGTTCATGCAGTTTTTCGTCTGGGGCGCCTCGGCCGCCACGCTCGGCCTCGTCATGCAGACGGTCGGGGTCGGCAATCTGATCGCCAACGCCTTTTCGGTCGGACCGATTGCGTCGATCGTCGGATCCTTCCTGCTGGGCATGGCCGCCGCGCGTTATTTCAGCCCGAAAATGCTGATGGTGGTGCTCCACCTCGTCGGTGGCGTGATCCTGTTCTTCCTGCCCTCGCTGCTGACGCCCGAAAACGGCACCACCTTCGTCTGGGTGCTGCTCGGCTATATGATCCTCTATATGCCGACCGTCGGGCTCGCCAACACGATCGCGCTCAAGAGCTTCGGCGACCGGGTCGACAATTTCCCCTTCGTGCGCGCCTTCGGGACGATCGGCTGGATCGCGGCCGGGCTGATCATCGGCTGGGCAGGGCTTTCCGCCAGCCCCGAGATCTTCCGCGTCGCCGCAGTCGTTTCGATCGCGCTGGGGCTGTACAGCCTGACCCTGCCCAACGTTGCGCCCGATGCGCCGAGCGGCGAAGGCGTGCTGCGCCAAGTGTTCTGCGTCGACGCATTCGGGCTGCTTGGCCAGCGCTCGTTCCTCGTCTTCATTGGCTGCGCGACTTTGATCTCGATCCCGCTGGCGATGTATTATGCCTATGCCTCGGCCTATCTCGGCGCGGTCGGCATCTCCAATGTCGGCGGCACGATGTCGATCGGTCAGATGTCCGAGCTCGCGTTCATGTTCTCGATGCCGTGGCTGTACCGCCGCTTCGGGGTCAAGCCGCTGCTGCTGGTCGGCATGATCGCATGGGCACTGCGTTATGCATTGTTCGCGATCGGCGACGGCGGCGACTCGCTCTGGGCAGTCTATCTCGGCGTGGCTCTGCACGGGGTGTGCTACGATTTCTTCTTCGTCGCCGGCGCGATCTATACCCAGACTATCGCAGCGCCGAAGGGCGTCAACGCGCAGGCGCAGGGAATGCTGACACTGTTCACCTACGGAGTAGGGATGCTGCTCGGTTCGCAGATCGGCGGCTTCCTCTATGCGCAGCTTCCCGCCCAGCCCAGCGTCGCGGACTGGCATCAGATGTGGTGGTATCCGGCGGTCGCGGCTGCGGTCATCGCGATCCTGTTCCAGCTGATCTTCCGCGACGACCGCAAGGCAGAGGCTGCCATATGAACGCGATGAAGGGGCCGGGGATCTTCCTCGCACAGTTCATGGGCGATGCCGCGCCCTTCGACACGCTCGAGAATCTTGCCCGGTGGGCGGCGGGGCTTGGCTATGTCGGGGTGCAGATTCCGTGCGACCCGCGGTTGATCGATCTCTCGGTCGCGGCGGAGAGCCAGGATTATTGCGACGATCTGAAGGGCATG
>JASLBO010000349.1 GCA_030146605.1 Sphingomonas sp.
GACCGCCGCCGTCGCCGACACGACCGCGCGGCTGCGCGCCGAGCACAACCTCCGCACGCCCGACGCCCTGCACGTGGCCACGGCGCTCAACGAGGGGGCGGAGTGGCTGGTGACCAACGACCACCGGCTGCGGCGCGTGGCCGACGGCGAACTGGAAGGCGCGCGGATGACGGTCGAGGCCGGCGGTCCGCCGCCGGCGCACGCGCCGCGCATCGAGCGTCTGATCGAAGAGCCCGAAGACGATTATGTCGAGGAGGTCGAGGAAGACGAGGTCGAGGAGGAAGAGGCCGAAGCCGAAGCAGAGGCCGAAGCCCCCCGCGCCGCCCGTCCGCCCCGCGAGCGCGACGAAGCCGAAGGCGAGGGTGAAGGCCGCGGCAAGCGCCGCCGCCGCCGCCGCGGCCGTGGCCGTCGCGGCCGCGAGAACGAAAATGGCGAGGGCGAGGCCGGCGAGAACGAGAACGAGAACGGCGAAGGCGAGCGCGAAGACGAGGGCGACGAGCCCGTCGCGGATGCCGAGGCCGGGACTGCCGAGCGCGCCGAACATGACGGTGGCGAAGAAAGCGAAAGCGGGCGCAAGCGCCGCCGTCGCGGGCGTCGTGGCGGCCGTCGCGGCCATGCCGAGGACGCGGGCGCCGAAGCGGCGGACGTGACCGCAGCAGCGGAAGCGCCGGCGGACGATGTCGCCGCGCCGGAGGCCGAGCCCGCCGAAGCCGAGGCGCCGGCCAAGCCCAAGCGCGTGCGCCGCAAGAAGGCCGACGACGCGCCCGCCGAAGCCGCCGAGGCCGCTGCGGAAGCGGCGCCGGAAGCTCCGGCAGCCGAGGAGCCTGCCCCTGCGCCCGCGCCGAAGCGGTCGCGCCGCAAGAAAGCCGATGCCGAAGCGGCTCCGGCCGAGGTCGAGCCGGCTCCCGAGCCGGTTGTCGCCGACGCACCCGCCGAAAAGCCCAAGCGCAGCCGGCGCAAGAAGACCGATGCCGCGCCTGCCGAGGTTGCGGCGGAAGCACCTGCCGAAGCCGAAGCCGAAGCCGAACCGGTAGCGCAGGATCTCGCGCCGCCCGAGGGAAGCGACACCGACGACGACACCAATCCCGACGGCGAACCGCGCCGTGGCTGGTGGCAGCGGACCTTCGGCGCCTGATGCGCAGGCGAGCGTGCGCGCCGAAAACGCGCACGCTCGCCGGGCTTCACGGCATGTTCATCGCCAATATCCAACAGCGTTGCGCCCCGTGGAGTTTGCCCCGATGATGCCGCGTATGAAGCATTTTGCGGCCCTGCTCGCCTTGCTTTGCCTCAGCTGCTTCGCGGCGCGGCCGGCGATGGCGCAGTCGATCCTGCGCGATGCGGAGACCGAGTCGCTACTGGCCGACATGTCGCGCCCGATCATCATCGCGGCGGGGCTCTCGCCCGCCAATGTCCGCGTCGTGCTGATCAACGATCCCTCGATCAACGCCTTCGTCGCGGGGGGACAGATCGTCTATCTCCATTCAGGGCTGATCGACGCGGCGGACAGCGCCAACGAAGTCCAGGGCGTGATCGCGCACGAGATCGGCCATATCGTCGGCGGCCACGCGGTCTTCCAGAATGACGGCGGCTATACCAACATCTCGATCCTCAGCCTGTTGCTCGGCGCCGCGGCGATGGCCGCGGGCGCGGGCGAGGCGGGCACCGGGCTGCTGATGATGGGCCAGCGCGCCGCGATCGGCAAATATCTAGCGTTCAGCCGGGTCCAGGAATCGGCGGCGGACGCCGCGGGCGTGCGCTTCATCAACGGCGCCGGGATCAGCGGCAAGGGGATGCTCAGCTTCTTCGACAAGCTGACCGCGCAGATGCACCGCTACGGCTATTATTCGTCCAACCCCGAAGTCGATCCGTTCGCCCAGACCCACCCGATGTCCGCCGATCGCGTCCAGAACCTCAAGGCCGATCTCCAGACCGCGCCTTCCTGGGGCAAGCCGATCGATTCGAAGATCGAGCAGCGGTTCAAGCGCGTCCAGGCCAAATTGCGCGGCTATGTCGCGGAGCCCGAGACGACCTTGCGGCGCTATCCCGCCGCCGATCAATCGGCGCCGGCGCATTATGCGCGCGCTTATGCCTATCACAAATCGGGCTATCCCGATCAGGCGGCGGCCGAGACCGCGGCGCTCGTCAAGACCGCGCCCGACGATCCCTATTTCCTCGAGCTCGAAGGGCAGATCCTGCTCGAATCGGGCAAGCCGGCCGAGGCGATCGCGCCCTTGCGCGAAGCCACGCGGCGCTCGAACAACCAGCCGCTGATCGCCGCGACCTTCGGCCATGCGCTGCTCGCGACCGAGGACAAGGCCAACCTCGTCGAAGCCGAAACGGTGCTGCGCACCGCGGTGGCGCGCGACAAGGAAAACCCGTTCGCGTGGATGCAGCTCGGCACCGTCTATGAGCGCAAGGGCGACGAGCCGCGCACCGCCCTCGCCACGGCCGAGCGCGCGCATCTGATGGGCGACATGCGCACCGCGCTGGTCAGCGCGCGCTCGGCGATGGCGAACCTGCCGCAGGGCTCGGCCGACTGGGTCCGCGCGCAAGACATTTCGATGGTCGCGCAAAACGCGATGGACGAAGAAAAGCGCAAGCGCCGATGAGCGAAAGACTGTTGCGCAGCCCGCTGGCGCTCGCCGGCGCGATGCTGGTGTCCGCATTGGCGGGGGCAGGGGCGTTCGCGCTGCTGCTGGGCTGGATGCCCGGCCTCGCCGGCCCGGCGATCCGCGGCTATCTGCTCGAGCATCCGGAAGTGCTGCCCGAGGCGATGGACCGGCTGCAGGCGCGCGAAACCGCGCGCTACCAACAGGCGCAGCAGGGCGCGCAGGCCGCGGTGCCGCAGCATCTCGCACAGCTGCAAAAGCCTTATGCCAGCGCCTGGGCGGGCAATCCGGACGGCGACGTCACCGTCGTCGCGTTCATGGACTATGCTTGCGGCTATTGCCGCGCCAGCCTGCCGGGGATCGAGGAATTGCTGGCGAGGGATCCGGGCATCCGTGTGGTCTATCGCGAATTCCCCGTGCTCGGGCCCGAGAGCGTCACCGCGGCGCGCTGGGCGCTGGCGGCGGCGGAGCAGGGCAAGTTCCGCGCGTTCCACGCGGCGCTCTATGCGGCGGGCTCGCCGACTGCCGAGAATCTCGGAATCGCGGCGGACAAGGCCGGTCTCGACAAGGCGGCGGCAGCGAAGGCACTGTCGGCCGCACCGGTCACGCAGGAAATCGCCGCGAACCACAAGCTCGGCGAAGCGCTCGCGATGACGGGAACGCCGGCATGGGTCGTCGGCGGCAAATTGCTCTCCGGCGCGCGCGATTATGCCGGGCTGGCCCAGGCCGTCGCCGAGGCGCGCGCGGGGAAATAAACGCAGGCGGGTTGCCGCATCCCGGAGCGGACCCTACGTAACGGGTCCGTTCCGGTCCGGGGTCCCCCATGCAATCCATTCTATCGGTTTCCCAGGTCAGCAAGACCTATGGGTCGGGCCACAAGGCGCTCGACCATGTCGATCTGGAGATCCGCCGCGGCGAGATCTTCGCACTGCTCGGCCCCAATGGCGCGGGCAAGACCACGCTGATCAGCATCATCTGCGGGATCGTCACGCCGAGCACGGGGACGATCCTCGTCGACGGCCATGACGCGATCCGCCACCCGCGCGAGGCGCGCAGCCGAATCGGGCTGGTGCCGCAGGAAATCGCGGTCGACATGTTCTCTACGGTGGCGTCGACGATGCGCTTCTCGCGCGGGCTGTTCGGCAAGAAGCCCGATCAGGCGCACCTCGATCAGGTGCTCAAGGACCTGTCCTTGTGGGACAAGCGCGACGCGAAGATCATGGAATTGTCGGGCGGGATGAAACGCCGCGTGATGATCGCCAAGGCATTGAGCCACGAGCCCGAAATCCTTTTCCTCGACGAACCCACCGCCGGCGTCGACGTTTCGTTGCGCCGTGACATGTGGAAGATGATCGGAAAGTTACGCGAGCAAGGCACCACGATCATCCTCACCACGCACTACATCGAAGAGGCCGAGGAAATGGCCGACCGGGTGGGGGTGATCAACAAGGGGCAGTTGCTGCTGGTCGAAGAGAAAGCCGCGCTGATGAAGAAGCTCGGCAAGCGCGAGATGGACATCGCTCTGGTCGAGCCGATGACCGCGATTCCGGGCGATCTCGACGAATGGCATCTCAGCCTAGAGGATGAGGGGCACCGCCTGCGCTACGTGTTCGACGCGCAGGCCGAGCGCACCGGCATTCCGTCGCTGCTGCGCAAGCTCGCCGACCTGGGGATCGGATTCAAGGATCTCGACACCTCCAAGTCGAGCCTCGAGGACATCTTCGTCGATCTGGTCGAGCACAAGGAAGCGTCGAACGAAGGAGCCGTGGCATGACCCCGCCGCCTCGAACCGTTCGTGCTGAGCCTGTCGAAGCACGTCTCTCCCCAAGCGGCGCGCCAGCGGCGTGCTGCCCTTCGACAAGCTCAGGGCGAACGGATAAAATGGAGGCCATGGCATGACCGGCATTAATTTCCACGGCATCTGGGCGATCTACAAGTTCGAGATGGCGCGTACCCTGCGCACCCTGTGGCAGAGCGTGGTGACTCCGGTGATCACCACTTCGCTCTATTTCATCGTCTTCGGCGGGGCGATCGGCAGCCGGATCGATTCGATCGGCAACGTCAATTACGGCAGCTTCCTCGTTCCGGGTCTGATCATGCTGTCGCTGCTCACCCAGAGCATCGCCAATGCCTCGATCGGCATCTATTTCCCCAAATTCACCGGCACGGTGTTCGAATTGCTTTCGGCGCCGATCTCGGCAGTCGAGATGGTGATCGGTTTCGTCGGCGCGGCGGCGACCAAGTCGATCGTCATCGGACTGATCATCCTGATCACCTCGGCGTTCTTCGTGCCGCTGCGGATCGATCATCCCGCGGCGATGCTGGCCTTCCTCGTGCTGACTTCGGTCACCTTCAGCATGTTCGGGTTCATCATCGGCATCTGGGCCAAGGGCTTCGAGCAATTGAACATCGTGCCCGCCTTGCTGGTCACGCCGCTGACCTTCCTCGGCGGCGCCTTCTACTCGATCGACATGCTGCCCGAGCCGTGGCGCACGGTGAGCCTGTTCAATCCGGTGGTGTATCTGGTCAGCGGTTTCCGCTGGAGCTTCTTCGGGCAGGGCGATGTCAGTATCGGATGGAGCCTGGGGGTGACCGGGCTGTTCCTGTTGCTGTGCCTCGGGCTGATCGTTGCGATCTTCCGGACGGGGTATCGGCTCAAGAACTAGGGGGGATTAGCGATGCGACACAGGCGTCCGGCCGGCTAGGCTATGGCGGATCCTCGACAGGGCGGATGGCGGCAAATGGCCGTCAGCGATCTCGCCGCGGTGTCGTCGATTTCGGACGCGGTGCACGGGCGTTACACCGAACCGATCGCGGTCTATGCGGAGCGGCTGGCGCTCTATCCCGCGGGATGCCACGTGCTCGAGCGGGACGCTGCGGTTGCCGGCTATCTGATCGGCCACCCCTGGTTCCGTGAAGACCCGCCCAGGCTCGGGGCGCTGCTCGGCGCGATCCCGCCCGATGCCGACAGCTATTACCTCCACGACATCGCCTTGCTGCCTGAGGCGCGCGCGGCAGGCGCGGGCAAAGCGGCGCTGGCGCTTGTCATGGCGCAGGCCCGCGCGCTCGGATTGTCCGACATCGCCTTGATGGCGGTGGGTGGCGCCGATCGCTACTGGGCCGCGCAGGGCTTCGCCTATGTTCCGCGCGACGTCGACCCGTCCTACGGTGACGGTGCCTATCTGATGCTCGGCGCCGTCCTCATCTGATCACCGGCAGCGCGATCAGCGATCCGCCGCACACGCGCTGGGTCGCCTTGACGAAATCCTCGGGCGCCGCCTTGTAGATGTTGGGCACGAACTTCTGCGGGTTGCGGTCGATCACCGGGAACCAGCTCGACTGGATCTGCACCATGATCCGGTGGCCCTTTTTGAAGACATGGTCGTGGCTGCGCAGCGGCACGTCCCATGCGACGACCTGGTTGGGCGTGAGCGGCGTCGCCTTTTCGAAGCTCTGGAGATAGCGGCCGCGGCGAACCTCCATCGCGATCGGGAATTGATAGCCGTTCAGGGTGCGCGGATAGTCGCCGAGTGCCCCGGAGCGGGCGGGCTCGTAATCGTCGGGCAGCACGTCGATCAGCTTGACGACGAAGTCGCTGTCGGTGCCCGACGTCGATGCCATCAGCTTCGCCGCGACTTCGCCGGTGACGGTGAGGTCCGCCTCGAGCGGCGCGGTGGCATAGCTGAGCACGTCGGGGCGGTGATCGACGAAGCGCTGGTCGGCGGCTTCCCACCAGCGCCATTCCTGCGAAGGGTAGGTGCGCGAGATCGGGCGTTCGCGGAACGGCACCGGGTTGGCCGGATCGGAGACGTACTCGCGGCATTGGCCCGCGTCCGTCGGAGCCGTGAAGGAAAGCGTGCCGTCGCTCTGGAGATAGAGGTTGGTCAGCGCCGCGTTCGGGGCGGGCCATTTGGGATAGGACTTCCACTCCCACGATCCGCTCTGGAACATCCGCGCCTCGAAGGCGGGCTTCGCACCCTTGCCGTGGAGCCAGTGCGCGAAGAACGGCGCCTCGATGTCGCGCATGAAATCCGTGCCGCTGTCCTTGCCGAACTTGATGTACCCGACATCGCTGGCGTTGCCATGCCACGTCCCGTGGGCCCAGGGGCCGGCGACGATCATGTTGAGGCCGTCCGGGTCCTGCGCCTCCATTTTCTCGTAGATATTCCACGTGCCGAGCGGGTCTTCCTGATCCCAGAAGCCTGCGACGTGGAGCGTCGGCACCGTGGTGCGGCCCAGCTTCTCGGTCCAGCGCTGACGCTTCCAGAATTCGTCGTAATCCGGATGCTCGATCATCGCAGTCAGCTGCGGCACCGAGCCCTTGAAATAGCGCTTGTCGAGATTGGCGACCGGGCCGAGCGCGAGGAACCAGTCATAGCTGTCGACCGGGGGCTTGCCGCCATAGTCGAAGTCGGTGCCCTGGTCGTTGTTCTGCAGGCTGAACAGCCAGTCGGTGGCATAGGACAGCCGCATCGCGCCGTAGCGGTGGAGATCGTCGTTGATCCACCAGTCGTTCCACGCCGCCTGCGGGCTCACTGCCTTGAGCGCCGGATGCGGCCGGGCGAGCGCCACCGCCGCGGCATAGCCGGGATAGGAGACGCCCCACATCCCGACCTTGCCGTTGTTGCCGGCGACATGCTTCACCAGCCAGTCGACGGTATCGTACCCGTCGGTCGCCTCGTCGACGCCCTTGGGGCCCCTGGCGTCGAGCGCCATCGACATGGTGAAGTCGCCGTCCGACTTAAACTGGCCGCGCATGTTCTGGAAGACGAGGATATAGCCGTCCTCCATCAGGAAGCGCATCGACGCGGGCACGCTGCCCGGGGCCTGGCCAGGAACGCCGTAAGGCGTGCGCTGGAGCAGGATCGGCAGCTTGCCCGATTTGCCTTTGGGGCGAAGGATGACGGTCTGGAGCTTCGCGCCGTCGCGCATCGGCACCATCACTTCTTCGTAGGTGAAGGGGGATTGCGCGGCAGTTGCCGGGGCTGTCTGGGACGAAACCGCCAGCGGCGCGGCCAGTGCCGCAAGTGCCACGAAACCCATCAACACGCGCATGCCGTCCCTCCGAATATCTGAGGGAGGGGTAGGGTGCTGGTGAAGGGGGAGCAAGGCCATGATGCCCTCACCCACCGTTCGTGCTGAGCTTGTCGAAGCACGGCCTTCAGCGATGCGCTCGCGGATAGCCGCCCTTCGACAGGCTCAGGGCGAGCGGGGGAGGGCCTCCGCTGACGCGGATCGTTCAGCCCAGCCGGTGCTCGCCCTTGACCCAGCGGACGGTACCCGAGCTCGCGCGCATCACCACGCTTTCGGTGGTCATCTTGCCGCGCACCCGCTTGACGCCTTCGAGCAGCGAGCCGTCGGTGACGCCCGTCGCGGCGAAGATGCAGTCGCCCTTGGCGAGTTCGGTGAGGTCGTAGATCTTGTCGAGATCCTCGATGCCCCATTTGCGCGCGCGGGCGCGCTCGTCGTCGTTGCGGAAAATCAGACGGCCTTTGAACTGGCCGCCGACGCAGCGCAGCGCTGCGCAGGCGAGCACGCCCTCGGGGGCGCCGCCCGACCCCATATACATGTCGATCGTGGTGTCGGGATTGGTGGTGGCGATCACTCCCGCGACGTCGCCGTCGCCGATCAGGACGATGCCGCAGCCGATTCCGCGCAGCTCCGCGATCATCTTCTCGTGGCGCGGGCGATCGAGCACGCAGACGATGATCTCATGGGGCTCGACGCCCTTGGCCGCCGCGAGCGCAGTGACGTTCTGGGTCGGCGACTTTGCAAGATCGATCACGCCCTCAGGATAGCCGGGGCCGACCGCGATCTTGTCCATATAGACGTCGGGGGCATTGAGCAGGCCGCCATGCTCGGCGACGGCGAGCACCGCGAGCGCATTGGGGCCGGCCTTGGCGCAGATCGTCGTGCCTTCGAGCGGGTCGAGCGCGATGTCGATCTTGGGGCCGGTGCCGATCGCAGACCCTACCTTCTCGCCGATATAGAGCATCGGCGCCTCGTCGCGCTCGCCTTCGCCGATCACCACCGTGCCGTCCATGTAGAGCGAGTTGAGCGCCTCGCGCATCGCCTCGACCGCGACATGATCGGCGGCCTTTTCGTCGCCGCGCCCGACGAGGCTCGACGCGGCGATCGCCGCGGCTTCGGTGACGCGCACCATTTCGAGCACAAGGACGCGATCGAGAACGTGACTGGCGGTCGTCATCGGCTGGTAATCCCCTTGCAGAACTCCGGTGGCGATAGGCGGTGCATATTGCACTGTCGAGGCCGCTAGCGCTGTCAGGGGGATCGCATTTTCGCCACAACCGCGCGGCAGCCTCGCTTCGTCGCAAGCGTAAGGAATCGCGGATGCTGTTGCCGTTGCTGTTCGCCCTCCAGGAAGCGCCCGCAATTTCCGCGGCAATTGCCGAATATCGCGCGAAGGTCGCCGGCGATGTGCCGTGCCGGACCACCGATGACGAGAACGAAGTCGTCGTCTGCGCGCTGCGCGACGCCGACCGCCACCGCGTCCCGTTCGTCGCGCCGGGCCGGCAGGAGCTGCCCGATCAGCGCGTCGCGCGGCTCGTCGGGCAGAGGACCGAACCCGAATGCGGGCAAGGCGCCTTCATGGCGCATTGCGGCTCGGTGGGCGTCAGCGCCACTGTCGGCAATGGCCGCGGGCTGCGCTGGAACGAGCGCCCGCTCGCGCCCTGATCACGCGTCGAGGATGTGCATCCACATCGGCTCGCCGACGAGGCTCTGCGAGCCGCGAAGCTTTTCCAGCGCCTGCGCGACGCTGCGCTCGGGGCCTTCGTGGGTGACGATCGCGACGAGGACGCTGCCGTCGGGATTGGCGCCGCGCTGGATCAGGCTTTCGATCGACACGCCGGCGTCGCGCATCGCCGCGGCGATCTCGGCGAGCACGCCGACCTTGTCGGCCACGGTCAGCCGGACATAGGCGCGGGCGCGGCGCTCGCCGCTATCGGCGGCGTGCTGCGCGGCGAGCGCGTCGGCGGGCATCGCATAAGGCGGGCCGAATTCGCCGCGGGCGATGTCGATCAGATCGGCGACGACCGCGCTCGCGGTGGGGCCATCGCCGGCGCCAGCGCCCTGGAACAATAGCCGGCCGACGAAATTGCCCTCCGCGACGACCGCGTTGGTCGAGCCGACGACATGCGCCAGCGGATGGCTGAGCGGGACGAGGTGCGGATGGACGCGCTGGAACAGGCCGTGCGGTCCCGAATCGGCGACGCCGAGCAGGCGCACACGATAGCCGAGCGCCGCGGCTTCGGCGATGTCGGCGGCGAGGACGTGGCGCACCCCGGTGACCGCCACGTCGTCGAAAGCCGGCTGCGCGCCGAACGCTACGCTGGCGAGGATCGACAATTTGTGCGCGGCGTCGACGCCGTCGATGTCGAAGCTGGGATCGGCCTCGGCATAGCCGAGCGCCTGTGCTTCGCTGAGGATTTCCGAAAAGTCGCGGCCCTCGGCTTCCATCTTGGAGAGGATGAAATTGCAGGTGCCGTTGAGGATGCCGTAGACGCGGGCGATCACGTTCGCGGCGGCGCCTTCGCGCAGTCCCTTGATCACCGGTACGCCGCCGGCGACCGCGGCTTCGAATTTGAGCGCGAGGTTCGCAGCCTCCGCGGCGCGCGCGAGCTCGAGCCCGTGATGCGCGATCATCGCCTTGTTGGCCGTGACGAGGCTCTTGCCGGCAGCCAGCGTCGCGCGGGCGAGCGCCAGCGCCGGACCGTCCGAGCCGCCGACCAGCTCGACCACGACATCGGCGTCCGGATGCCGTGCCAGCTCGGCGGGATCGTCGACCCATTCGAAGCGGGTGATGTCGACGCCGCGATCCTTGGTGCGGTCGCGCGCCGAGACCGCGGTCACCACGATCGGCCGCCCCGCGCGCCGCGCGATCAACTCGCCATTGGTATCGAGCAGGCGAATGACGCCCGCGCCCACGGTTCCGAGGCCGGCAAGTGCGATGCGAAGCGGTTCGGTCATTGAGATCTCACGAGATAAGCCCCTCCCCTTCAGGGGAGGGGTTGGGGTGGGGCAGTACGGCATGTGCCGGGCTCGGTGAGACGGACAGGCCCCACCCCCAACCCCTCCCCTGAAGGGGAGGGGCTTTCAAGATATTATTTCTTGATCAGCCCGATCTCGACGAGGCGTTCGTGGAGGTAATCGTGCGAGCTGATCGGCACGGGGAAGCGATCGGGCCGCTCGGCGGTGATGCAGCCGGGCAAGGTCTGGATCAGGAAATCGGGCGCGGGATGGAGGAAGAACGGCATCGAATAGCGCGAATTGCCGCGCCGCTCGGGCGGCGGGTTGACCACGCGGTGCGTGGTCGAGGGCAGGACATGGTTGGTCAGCCGCTGGAGCATGTCGCCGACATTGACCACCATCGCGCCTTCGGGCGGCTTGACCGGCAGCCATTTGCCGTCGCGGTCGAGCAATTCGAGCCCGGCTTCCTCGGCGCCGAGCAGCAGCGTGATCAAATTGATGTCCTCATGCGCGCCGGCGCGGACTTCGGGGGCGTCGGCGGCGACCGGCGGGTAATGGAGCAGGCGCAGCACCGAATTCCCGTCCTTGACCGCCGGATCGAACCAGTTGGGGTCCAGGTTCAGATAGCGCGCGATCGCGGAGAGCAGCTTGTCTCCGGCGGTGTCGAACGCCTGGAACAGCTCGATAAAGGTCTCACGGAAGCCCTCCGG
>JASLBO010000364.1 GCA_030146605.1 Sphingomonas sp.
CCGGCATGCGATATGCACCTATCATCGGGCTGCGCGGACTGCCTTCGCCGACCACCTCGCCCCCGGCGCCGCGAATGGCCGCCTCCAGCCCGGCGCGCAGCTGCGCGATCCGCGCCAGATCCTCGGGCGTGCCCAACGCCGCCGCATAGCCGAGCGCGCCGGGCAGATTCTCGGTCCCCGCGCGATAGCCCTTCTCCTGCCCCCCCATCGGCAGCAGCACGCCGAAGTCGCGCACCAGCAGCGCTCCGATGCCCGGCGGCCCGCCGCGCTTGTGTGCCGAGAGTGCGACCAGATCGGCGTGGCGCAGCACCGCATCGTCCGCCCGCGCCGGCATCTGCGCCGCGTCGACGAGCAGGATACCTCCCGCCGCGTGCACGATCTCGCCGATCGCCGCGATCGGCTGCCGCACGCCCGTCTCGCTGTTCGCCCATTGCACGCAAAGCAGGGTGCGAGCCGCGCCGTCGCAGGCCGCCCGCAGCGCGTCGAGATCAAGGATGCCCTTAGCATCGACCGGCAGCACCTTCGCCCCCTCGGAATGCCGCAGTACCGAATCATGCTCGACCGCCGTGATCAGCCGCCTTTCCGCCATCGACCGGGTCAGCGCGAGGTGCAGCGATTCGCTCGCCCCCGAAGTCAGCACCAGCTCGTGTGCCCAGCCATAGGCCGCGGCGATCCTGGCCCGCGCATCCTCCCGCGCCGCGCGCGCGGCGCGCCCCTCGGCATGTGGCGAGGAAGGATTCGCCCAGCGCGCCATTCCCTCGACAACCGCCGCCACCGCGGCAGACGTCATCGGCGTGGTCGCGGCATGATCCAGATAGATACGGTCGGCCAAATTCGTTCCAATTGCGCAAAAGCGGGCGCTGCCTATATAGCGCCCAATTCCCCGCGCTCCACTGCGCGCCCCCTTTTCAAGGCAGGCTACATTGCCCGAAGTCATCTTTCCCGGTCCCGAAGGCCGCCTCGAAGGGCGTTTCGCCCCCGCTCCCAAGCCCCGCGCGCCGGTCGCCATGATCCTCCACCCGCATCCCAATGCCGGTGGCACGATGAACAACCGCATCGTCCAGGAGCTCTACAAGACCTTCCAGCGCCGCGGCTTCGCCACCCTGCGCTTCAATTTCCGCGGCGTCGGCAAGAGCCAGGGCGTGTTCGACAACGGCATCGGCGAACTCAGCGACGCGGCCAGCGCGCTCGACTGGGTGCAGAGCTTCCACCCCGAAGCCTCGACCACCTGGATCGCCGGAGTCAGCTTCGGCGCGTGGATCGGCATGCAACTGCTGATGCGCCGCCCCGAGATCCGCGGCTTCATCTCGGTCGCGCCGCCCGCGAACATGTACGATTTCAGCTTCCTCGCGCCCTGCCCCTCCTCGGGCATCATCATCCAGGGCGAAGGCGACGAAGTCGCGACTCCAGCGGCGACGCAGAAGCTCGTCGACAAATTGCGCACCCAGAAGCACATCACCATCCACCACGACACGATCCCCGGCGCGAACCATTTCTTCCAGGACGAGATGGAGCAATTGATGGGCTCGGTGGACCGCTATCTCGACATGCGCCTCGACCCCAACTCGCCGATTCGGTGATCCTCCGTCATCCCGGCGAAAGCCGGGATCTCGGGCGGCGAGCGAATGGCTAGCGGCAGAAGATCCCGGCTTTCGCCGGGATGACGAGTTCACACCGACCAGATCAGCAGATTCCCCAGCAGCACCAGCGCGGCGATCCCCATCAGCACGCCCTTCTGCCGCTCGCCGCCGCGCCACGTCCGCACGCCGCCCCACACCAGCGCGAACATCGCCACCACTGCGATGCTCAGCAGCAACGGATTGAGTTGCGGATCCATCATCGCACGATCAGCCACACCAGCAGCGCGATCGCCAGCCCGACGCCGGCAAAGCCTGCGACCACCTTCGGCTCGCCGCGATAGATCAGCCGCAGGAAATACCAGAGGAACAGCCCGACCCCGCGCGTCGCCACGCTGAGGACATTGGCGATCGCCGCGCCGAACTGCGTTTCCTTCATCAATCCCTCGATCCCAGCACCGCCGCATAGGCGTCCGGATCGGCATTGCCGCCCGAAAGGATGACGAGCAATCCCGGTGTTGCCGCGACCTTGCCTGCCAGCAATGCCGCGAGCGCGACCGATCCCCCCGGCTCCAGCACCAGCCGCAGCTTCGCCGCCGCCCAGCGTTGGGCGTCGCGAATTTCACGCTCGCTGACCGCAATCCCTCTGGCATCGCGCCGGCTGAGCACGTCGAAGGTCAGCGGCGAGACTTCCTTCGTCTGCAGCGCGTCGCACGCCGTCGGCGGCGGGTTGTCCCCCACTGGTTCGATCCAGCCCGCCTCGAGGCTGCGGCGCATATCGTCCCAGCCCTCGGGCTCGACGAGCGTGATCTCCGCCTCGGGTAGCGCCAGCGCGAGCCCCGCGGCGAGCCCGCCGCCGCCGCACGGCACCACCACATTCGAAGGATCGGGCAGCTTCATCTCGACCATCTGGGTCATCGCCTCGATCCCGGCGCTGCCCTGCCCCTCGATGATCCACGGATCGTCGAAGCTCGGCACCAGCGCGGCGCCCCGCGCGTGCGCAAGATGCGCGGCGATCTTCTCGCGGCTCTCGGTCGCGCGGTCGTATTTCACCACTTCGGCCCCCATCGCCAGCGTGGCGTCGAGCTTCACCCGCGGCGCGTCGGACGGCATCACGATCACCGCGGGCACGCCGAGCTTCCTCGCCGCCCAGGCGATTCCCTGCGCGTGATTCCCCGACGAGAATGCGACGACGCCGCGCTCGCGCGCTTGCGCGTCCAGAGCGGTCAGCCGATGCCATGCGCCGCGGATCTTGAACGCGCCAACCGGCTGCAGCGATTCCGCCTTGAAACAGACCCGAACCCCGCGAATTTCCGCCGTCAGCAGAGGGGTTTGCGGCAGGATCGCGGCGATCTTCGCCGCGGCGTCGCGAACCCCCGCCCGGGTGGGCTGTCTCACAATCGTCACACTTCACCCCCGCTGTACATTTCCGGATACCGAATCGCTTTACATGGGGGGACCTCGTCCCTAAATGCCGCCTTCCGCTGCCCCATGGGACTTCCAACCGCAAGGCAGCTTTTGTCACCGTCGCCGAAAGGCACTTGGAGGTCCCTTGAGTTGCACAAGCATCATAGCGCGCTGGGGTTAGCGTCTCCCCGTTCGACCGCTCTTCGCGGTATCGACATTGTCGCCCAGCGCCCGGTTCAACCGGTAACGTTGACTCGTCCGCACGCCGCGTCGCGCGCCGCCCGTTTCTTCGTCGAGAAGTTTCCGGGTCGCTCGATGTATGCCGTCAAGGCCAATCCGTCGCCGGATCTGCTGCAGATCCTGTGGGATAGCGGCGTCACGCATTACGACGTGGCCTCGATCGCCGAGGTGCGCCTCGTCGCTTCGACGCTGCCCGGCGCGACCTTGTGCTTCATGCACCCGGTCAAGGCCGAGGAAGCGATCGCCGAGGCGTATTTCGTCCACGGCGTCCGCGTGTTCAGCCTCGACAGCCTCGAAGAGCTCGACAAGATCGTCTTCGCCACCAAGGGCGCCGAGGATCTGACGCTCTGCGTGCGGCTGCGCGTCTCGTCCGACCATTCGAAGCTCAGCCTCGCCTCCAAGTTCGGCGCGGGCCCAGGCGAATCGAAGGAATTGCTGATGGCCACCCGTCAGGTCGCCGATGCTCTCGGCATCTGCTTCCATGTCGGCAGCCAGGCGATGTCGCCAGACGCCTATGCCAATGCGATGGAGCGCGTCCGCGCTGCGATCGTCGAGGCGGCGGTCACCGTCGACGTGATCGATGTCGGCGGCGGGTTTCCCTCGTCCTATCCCGGCATGGAGCCGCCGCCGCTCGAGCGTTATTTCGCGACGATCCACCGTGCGTTCGAGAGCCTGCCGATCAGCTATTCGGCCGAACTCTGGGCCGAACCGGGCCGCGCTCTGTGTGCCGAGTACAGCTCGCTGATCGTGCGCGTCGAGAAGCGCCGCGGCGCCGAACTGTACATCAACGACGGCGCCTATGGCGCGCTGTTCGATGCGGCGCATGTCGGCTGGCGTTTCCCGGTGCAGCTCCTGCGCGAGCCGGATTCGAACGCCCGTGACATGGAGTTCAGCTTCTACGGCCCGACCTGCGACGACCTCGATCACATGGCAGGCCCGTTCCTGCTTCCCGCCGACATCCGTGCCGGCGACTATATCGAGATCGGCATGCTCGGCGCCTATGGCTCTGCGATGCGCACCGCGTTCAACGGCTTCGGATCGGACCAGACGGTGATCGTCGGCGATGAACCGATGGTGTCGCTCTATGCTGAGGTTGAAGAACCCGCCGTGGCGAACAACGTCGTCAAGCTGTAATGGCTGAACGCTAGCCACCTTCGCTCCCCTCCCGCTTGCGGGAGGGGTCGGGGAGGGCTTGAAAGTCGGGAGGGACAGCCCCTTCCCTGGCCCCTCCCGCAAGCGGAAGGGGAACGCACGGGTTTCCGCGTCCCCTTAACGACAGCGGTTCTTGTGAAGATGAGAGACTCATGACCGACACCCTGACCAAGACCGCGGCGGCCAACCCGCCGATCAACGACACCCGCAAGGCGGAGCTGCTTTCGAAGCAGGTCAAGCACATCGACATCACCAGCTTCGACGCGCGCCCGATCGTCGACGCGATGGCCGATATGAGCTTCACAAGCCGCGACCTCGGCCGCGCGACCAACATCTACAACCAGATGCTGGCCGACCCGGACTGCACGATCTTCCTCGTCATCGCCGGCTCGACTTCGGCCGGCGGCTGCATGGATCTCTATGCCGAGCTGGTGCGCAACAACATGGTCGACGGCATCGTCGCCACCGGCGCGACGATCGTCGACATGGATTTCTTCGAGGGCCTCGGCCACAAGCATTATCAGGCGCTCGAGATCCCCGACGACGATACTTTGCGCTCGCTCTATATCGACCGGATCTATGACACCTATATCGACGAGGAAGCGCTCCAGAACGTCGACCACACGATCTTCGAGATCGCCGAGACGCTGGAAGCGAGGCCCTATTCGAGCCGCGCGTTCATCCGCGAGATGGGCAAGTATCTCGTCGAGCACGGCAAAAAGGACAACAGCCTCGTCAAGCTCGCTTACGAGCATGACGTGCCGATCTTCTGCCCTGCCTTCGTCGACAGCTCGGCGGGCTTCGGGCTGGTCAAGCACCAGGTCGATCGCGCCAAGGCCGGCAAGCCCTATATGGTGCTCGACGCGATCGCCGACTTCCGCGAACTCACCCAGATCAAGATCGAGGCGGGCACCACCGGCCTGCTCATGATCGGTGGCGGCGTGCCCAAGAACTTCATCCAGGACACCGTCGTCTGCGCCGAGATCCTCGGCCACGAGGATGTCGCGGTCCATAAATATGCGGTCCAGATCACCGTCGCCGACGTCCGCGACGGCGCCTGCTCGTCCTCGACGCTGCAGGAGGCCGCCTCATGGGGCAAGGTCAACACCGGCATCGAGCAGATGGTCTTCGCGGAGGCCGGCAGCGTGATGCCGCTGCTCGCTTCGGACGCATATCACCGCGGCCACTGGAAGGATCGCGCCAAGCGCGGCTGGGCCAAGCTCTTCGCCTGATCCGGCGCACAACACACACAAGAAAACGGCCGGGGAGCGATCCCCGGCCGTTTTTTTGCCCGCGCTCAATGTGCCCGAGGGACCTCCGGCTGCGCCTCGTCGTTGTCGCTGCTCACCCGGAGGATGTCGATGACGCACGATCCCGAAGACGAAGCCGAGCCGCAGAACGAGTCCGACGCGCTGGAGAAGGCGCAGGAAGAAGCCGCCGAAGAACGCGAGGAAGAGGGCGGCTATCAGTAAGCGGGCGCTTTAGTCCTTCGCCCGCCATTCCTCGGGCACCACGAACACTTTGTCCGCGCGGGCATAGCCGCCATCGGGAACGTCCTCGATCAGCACCATGGTGTGCGCCCGCGCGCCTTCGCCGAAATAGTCGACGAGCATCGCGGTGGTGCGGTGCGCCAGCTCTTCCTTCTGCGCCCGTGAAAGGGCTGCCTGCGGAAGCTTGAAGTTGGCAAACGGCATGATGATCAATCCTTGTGGTTCACGGCACATGGGCCGGACACGGTTTCAACGTCGTGGGGCTGGTTCAGCCCTGCCCCTCGCGCGCCGCGCGCGCACGTTCGTTGAGCTGCTGCAAGGCCGCATCGAAGCGCCCCTCGGCCTCGGCGTTGCGCAGGAACTTGACCCGCTCGACGAGTATCTCTGCCGGGGTCGGCTGCTCCCCGAACAGTGCCATTACCTCGTCGATGAATTCGTCGAGCGGCTGATAGCCCGGCCGGCTCTCCTGCCCCGGCGTGAGGCCTGTCTGCACCGCCGGCGGTGCCAGCTCGATCACCTCGACCTTGCCCTTCAGCGCGTCGCGCAGCGACACGGTGTAGCTATGGATCGCGGCCTTGGTCGCGTTGTAGGTCGGCGTATCGACCAGCGGAACGAAGGCCAGACCGGAGGTCACGTTGACGATCGCCGCATCAGCCTGCGCGGTCAGGTGATCGATCAGGACATTGGCCAAGCGGATCGGGCCAAGCAGATTGGTGGTGATCGTCGCTTCGGCGTCGTTCAGGTCACGCCGCGTGTCGAGCGTCTCGAACCGCATGATCCCGGCATTGTTGATCAGCACGTTGAGCGTCGGATGCTCGGCCACCACTCGTCTGGCGAAGTCCTCGACGCCCTCCGCGCTCTCGACGTCGAGCACCATGGCGAACATGCCTTCGCGGCCCGCCGTCACTGCATCGAGCGCGTCCTGCCGCCGCCCCGCGACGATCACCCGGTTGCCAAGCGCAT
>JASLBO010000368.1 GCA_030146605.1 Sphingomonas sp.
GGCACCGCGCGCGCGCGCAGCCATGTCGGCGATCAGCATCCGGGTATCGGCGTCGGCCATGCTGCACCCGCTAGCACGGCTTGGTGCAAGCTGGTAGGCCGTGCCCCATGGGGGAATTCGAAGCAGCCGGCGAGATCGTCACCGGAGGATTGCTCGGTCGCGCGATGGAGCCGCGGGCGGGTGAGGGGCATGGCGAGGCGCACCAGATGTGCCTCAATTGCGGGACCGCGCTGATCGGGCCGCATTGCCACCGATGCGGGCAAGCGGGGCACGTCCACCGCTCGCTCCACGCGGTGGGGCACGAGATCGTCCATGGCGTTTTCCATTTCGAGGGCAAGTTCTGGCGGACATTGCCCTTGCTCACCTGGCGCCCCGGAGACCTGACCCGGCGCTACATCGCGGGCGAGCGTGCGCGCTTCGTCTCCCCGATGGCGATCTTCCTGTTCTCGATCTTCGCGATGTTCGCGGTCTTCTCCTGGGCAGGCGTTGCGCCGCCTACCGACCTGCGCGCGGGCGGGCCCAAGGCGCGGATCGAGGAGGCGCGCAAGGAGCTGTTGCGCCGCCGCGCAGACACCATCGCGGAACTCAAGGACCTCGAGCCTGCGCCGGCGGACGCGCGCAAGCGGACCAGATACGAATCGCGGCTCGCCGAGATCGATACGACGCTGAAGAAGATTCCGACGTTCGAGAGCGAGTCCAAGGCGGAGAAGGCCGAAGGCTTCCAAGCAGCAACGCGCTTCAGCGGCTGGGGGCCGCTCGATCACGGCATTGAGAAGTGGAACAAGAATCCGTCGCTGATGCTCTACAAGCTCCAGTCGAGCGTTTACAAATTCTCGTGGCTGCTGATTCCGCTGTCGCTGCCATTCCTGTGGCTGCTGTTCTGCTGGAAGCGTGAATACAAGCTCTACGACCACGCGATCTTCATCACTTATTCGATCGCGTTCATGTCGCTGTTGTTCATCGCGATCACGCTGGCTGCGGCGCTGGGCGTTTCCTCCGGATGGCTGGTGACGGCCGGGCTGCTGATCCCCTTCGTGCACATCACCCGGCAGTTGCAGCAGGCCTATCGTCTGCGCTGGTGGTCCGCCACGCTGCGGGCGATTGTGCTCACGCACTTCATCACGGTCGTGTTGACGCTGTTCGTCGTGATTTTGCTGGCGATGGGGATGACCGGCTGAGCGCTCAGCGGCACGGATAGGTTCGCTTCATATAGGCGTAGACCGCGGTCTTCATGCTCATGCTGCGCTTCGCCCGCGGGATCTTCTCGAGCTCGGCGAGCATCTGCCGGGGATTCAGCTTGGGCTTGCCGGTTTCGGGCGGACAGCTGTGCGGCGTCCTGCCGGCCGCGCGCGCTGCTCGGAGGTCGGCAGTATAGGAAGCGCGGATCGCGGCGACTTCGCGCTTGAGGATTTCGGCGTCGGGCGAAAGTATCGCCAGCGCACCCTGCGCCTGCAATGCCTTCGCCCTGGCGAGGAATTGCGCGACGCTCATCGCCTGCGCCGCCGTCGGGGCCACCAGGCTCGCCGCAACCACCGAAACCATCAGACGCCGCATACGAAAAGCCCTCCCGCGATAACTCGGGGGAGGGCCTAGTCGCGACGCGTTTAACGTCAACTGAACTTACGCACCTTGCGGAGCGGGATTTCCGAACGGTCCCTTGGGCTTGCGGATCTTCGGGATCGAAGTGCCCGCGGCGGCCACCGGGCTCGCCTTCGCACCGGGATCCTCGCGGTCGAGAGTCTCGCCCGCGATCAGCCGCTTGATCTCCTCGCCGGTCAGCGTCTCATATTCGAGCAGCGCCTGGGCGAGGCCATGGAGCTGATCGATATGGTCGGTCAGCACCTGCTTGGCGCGGTTGAGCCCGCCTTCGACCAGCTTCTTGATCTCGCCGTCGATCAGCTGCGCCGTCTCGTTCGACATCGGCGCCGCGCGGCTGCCGCCATAACCGAGATAGCTTTGCTCATCCTCGGCATATTCCAGCGGGCCGACCGCTTCGGACATGCCCCATTTGGTGACCATCGAGCGTGCCAGGCGCGTCGCCGACTGGATGTCCGACGAGGCGCCCGAGCTGACCCGGTCGTAGCCGAAGATCAGTTCCTCGGCGACGCGGCCGCCCATCGCGATCGAGAGATGCGCATACATCTGGTCGCGGTGCATCGAGTTCTGGTCGCGCTCGGGCAGGCGCATCACCATGCCGAGTGCGCGGCCGCGCGGGATGATCGTCGCCTTGTGGATCGGATCCGAAGCCGGCTCGTGCATCGCGACGATGGCGTGGCCAGCCTCGTGATAGGCGGTCATCCGCTTCTCGTCCTCGGTCATCAGCATCGATTTGCGCTCGGCGCCCATCATGACCTTGTCCTTGGCGTCCTCGAACTCGCTCATCGCCACGAGGCGCTTGCCGCGGCGCGCCGCCAGAAGCGCCGCCTCGTTGACGAGGTTGGCCAGATCGGCGCCCGAGAAGCCGGGCGTGCCGCGCGCGATGACGCGGGGATCGACGTCGGGCGCCAGCGGCACCTTCTTCATATGGACCTGAAGGATCTTCACGCGACCC
Organism: Sphingomonas sp.; assembly: GCA_030146605.1. GTDB lineage: Bacteria > Pseudomonadota > Alphaproteobacteria > Sphingomonadales > Sphingomonadaceae > Sphingomonas. Next base: position 2,552 of record JASLBO010000368.1, read on the forward strand.
TCGATGTCCGGGCGCGGCACGACGACCTGACGGTCGAAGCGGCCCGGACGGAGCAAGGCAGGATCGAGCACGTCGGGGCGATTGGTCGCGGCGACGATGATGATACCTTCGTTGGCCTCGAAGCCGTCCATCTCGACGAGCAGCTGGTTGAGCGTCTGCTCGCGCTCGTCATTCTGGTTGCCGAGACCCGCGCCGCGCGAACGGCCGACCGCGTCGATTTCGTCGATGAAGACGATGCACGGCGCAGACTTCTTCGCCTGTTCGAACATGTCGCGCACCCGGCTCGCGCCGACGCCGACGAACATCTCGACAAAGTCCGAACCCGAGATCGAGAAGAAGGGCACGCCGGCTTCACCCGCGATCGCGCGGGCGAGCAGGGTCTTGCCGGTGCCGGGCGAGCCGACCAGCAATGCGCCCTTGGGGATCTTGCCGCCGAGACGGGCGAACTTGGTTGGATCGCGCAGGAATTCGACGATCTCCTGCAGTTCCTCGCGTGCCTCGTCGATGCCGGCGACGTCATCGAAGGTGACCTTGCCTTCCTTCTGGGTCAGCAGCTTGGCGCGGCTCTTGCCGAAGCCCATCGCGCCCGAGCCCGAATTCTTCTGCATCTGGCGCAGCACGAAGAAGGCGATGCCGAGGAAGAGCAGGAAGGGGAGCGACTGATAGAGGATGTAGAACCAGACCGACGGCTGTTCCTCGGGGCGCGCATTGATCGCGACGCCCTTCTCACGCAGCGTCGAGATCAGCTGCGGATCGTTGGGCGCATTGGTGCGGAACTTGGCATCGCTGGACAGCGAGCCGGAGACCGTGCTCGTCCCCGCCGAACCCGCGGCGATGTTGACCGATTTGACCTCGCCGGCCTGAACCTTGTCGAGGAAGCTCGAATAGGACATCGCGTCGCCGGCGCTCTGGGCGCTCGGGCGATCGAACATCGTGACGAACAGCGCCAGCGCGGCAAGGATGCCCACCCAGATCAGCAGGCTCTTCATCCAGGGATTGCCGCCGTTGTTTTCGGGACCCTGCGGCTTGTTGTTGTCGTTCATATCGAGTTCGAACCCTTTCGCCCATCAAGATAGGCACGGCCAGATTAATGGCAAT
>JASLBO010000406.1 GCA_030146605.1 Sphingomonas sp.
GTCTCGTAAGCGCCTCTGCCGGCATCGCGCGCGCGAGCGCCGCCGCCTGTCCCGCCCACAACGGCGAATAGTCCGCCCGCCCGTCCGCCTCCGCCGCCACACGTAACGGCGCCAGCGCGGTCGCCGCGTGCGGGAATGCCGGCGCAATCGGCGAGATCGACCCGAGCGCGTCGATCAGCCGGTTACGAAAGCCGCGCGCCGCGCGCCCGGTCAACAGATTGGTGAACACCGTCTCCGCCTCGCTCCCCAGCAGCGCGCGGTGCATCGGCGACACCAGGCTCTCCGGCGTGGCTAGATAGGCAGTACCCAGTTGCGCGCCGCTCGCCCCCAGCGTCAGTGCCGCGGCAATGCCCGCCCCATCGACGAGCCCGCCCGCCGCGATCACCGGCACCTCAATGGCGCGGACGATGCGCCGCACCAGTGCCAGCGTGCCGACCGGGCGATGCCCTTCGAGGAACCAGCCGGCATGTCCGCCGGCCTCGCTTCCCTGCGCGATCACGGCGTCGCAACCCTGTCGCGCGAGGAAGCGCGCCTCGTCCACCGTGGTCGCATTGCCGAATATCTTCGCCACTGCCTTGACCCGTGCGAACAGCGCAGGCGCCGGCAACCCGAAATGGAAGCTGACGATCTCGGGCCGACCGGCTTCCACCGCTTCGCAGAGAGCTTCGTCGAACGGCCGCCGCAATCCCGCCGCGCCCGTCGGCGGCGATACGCCCTCGCGGGCATAAAACGGCGCGAGCGCGCTCCGCCACGCGCTGTCGTCCGGCGCGTCCTCCAGTTCGTGGCAGAAGAAATTGAGGTTGAGCGGCCCGTCCGCCGCCGCGCGCACTTCCGCCACCTGCGTGCGCAATTGCCCCGCATCGAGCAGCGCACATGGCAGCGATCCCACCGCGCCGCCCCTGATCGCGGCAGCGGCCAGCGCCACCCCGCCCGCGCCTGCCATCGGCGCCTGCACGATCGGCACCGAAGCGCCGGTCAGCGCGCGGAAATGGGCGGCGGGGTCGCTCACCAACTCCCGGTGTTCGGCATCGATGCCCAGGGCTCGGCCGGCGCGAGCGGCTCGCCCGCCTGGAGCAGTTCGATCGAGATCGCGTCGGGCGTCCGCACGAAGGCCATGTGTCCGTCGCGCGGCGGCCGGTTGATCGTCACGCCGCCGTCCAGCAGCCGCTGGCAGGTCTCGTAGATGTTGTCGACGCGGTAAGCGAGGTGCCCGAAATTGCGCCCGCCGCCATAAACCTCGGGCGCGCTGCCATCCTCGGCGGGCCAGTTATAGGTCAGCTCGACCTCGGCATTGGCGCGCTTGCCGGGACCGTTCGAATCCCCGGGCGCGGCGAGAAAGATCAGCGTGAACCGCCCCTTCTCGCTTTCCATCCGCCGCACTTCCTCGAGCCCGAGCAGCTCGAAGAAGCGCACCGTCGCCTCAGGGTCGGTGACGCGGATCATGGTGTGGAGATAGTGCATGGGGCTTCCTGTCGCTGTTCGTCCGCGAGATAGGATCGCCTGGCCGCGAGGCCAACCCGAATCCCCCCTCGCGAAGCGGGGGAGGATCGAGATAATTACCTCTCGCTTGCCCCGAACTGCGCCAGCGCCTTGCGCGCCGACTCGGCGGTCGGGCTCCCCGGCGCCAGCGTGAGTACTTGCCCCCAGGCCGCGCGCGCGCCGGCTTCGTCGCCGCCGCTCGCCGCGATATTGCCGGCCTCGAGCTGCACCTGCGCATCGTCGGCAGCGCGCTTGAGCGCTTCGGCGATGTCGGTCCGGGCACGCGGCAGATCGCCCTGCCGCCGCGCCAGCGTCGCCGAGAGCAGCCACGCCAGCGGATCCGCCCTTGCATCCAGCAATGCCCGGTCGAGGTCGGCCCGCGCACCGTCCGCATCCCCGGCAGCGACCAGCGTCCGCGCTCGATCGAGCCGCGCCTCGCCCAGTGCCAGCCCGCTCAGATGCCCGCTCGCCAGCGCCGCATCCAGCGCCGCGCGCGCCTTGACGTGCTCGCCCGCCGCCAGCCATGCATTGCCCGCCTGCGCCCAATAATTGGACGAGCGCGCGTCGTGCGCAGTCTCGGCGTCTCGCGCCGCCTCTTCGAACGCGGCGGCAGCCGAAGGCCAGCGCTTCTGGTTGGCATAGGCCACCCCGAGGCATTGCCGCGCGAGCATCCCGCCGCCCTCGAGTCGCCATTTGCCCGCCGCGGCCACGCCCTGCGACGGGTCGCCGGTGGCGAGATCCATGCACTCGGCGTAGCGCGGCGGCTCCTGCCCCGGTGGCACCGGAGCGGCAGCCGCCTGCAGGCTCAGGAAGAAGAAGAGCATAAGGCAAGCACATCCTCGACAGCCCGGACGATCAGCGCGAGATCGGCATCGCGCGAGAGCCGGTGGTCTCCGTCCTTGATCAGCAATGTCTGCACTGCGTCTGAACGGAACAGTTCGGCGAGCCGCACCGCGCGTTCCCACGGCACTTCCTTGTCGCGCTGGCCCTGGAGCAGGCGCACCGGCCCGTCGAACGGGATCGGCCCGATCATCACCCGATTGGCCTCGCCCGATGCCCAGAAGCCGCGCGTCGTCACCGTGGGCGTATCGCCATAATCGTTGGGCTGTTCGATCCGCCCGTGCTGGAGGATGGTCAGCTTCTCGGCCTGACTATAGCCCCAGTCCGTGAAATCAGGCGCCGCTGCGATCCCGACCAGTCCCACGACCTGTTGGGGCCGCGCCCTGGCGACGAGCAGCATCAACCAGCCCCCCATCGACGAGCCGACCAGTACCACCGGCCCCTTCGCCACCGCGTCGATCACCCGCAATGCATCGTCGCGCCAGAGCGCCAGCGTCTGCTCCTCGAACGCGCCTTCGCTCTCGCCGCAGCCGGCATAATCGAAGCGCAGGAAAGCCCGGCCGCTGCGCTGCGCCCATTGCTGCAGCGCCAGCGCCTTGGTGCCGTTCATGTCGGACCCATAACCGCACAGGAAGACGATCGTCGGCCCCCGCCCGGGGGTGTGGCGATAAGCAAGCTTGGGGCGTTCCGGGGCTTCGGTGATTTCGGTCATGCCGCGGACTTAGGGCGAGCGTCCGCCATCATCAATCCTCCCTCGCCCAGCGGGGGGAGGATCTTAATTCCCGTCTTCCTCAGATCCCCGCCTTGAACGTGTCGCACTGCGCCGGATCGCCGCTGTCGAGCCCGCGCTGGAGCCATTGCTTGCGCTGCGCGGAGGTGCCGTGGGTGAAGCTGTCGGGCACCACTTCGCCCTGGCCCTGGCGCTGCAGCGTGTCGTCGCCGATCGCATTGGCCGCGGCCATGCCTTCCTCGATATCGCCGGGCTCGAGCCGCGCGCTGCGCTTGGCCCAGACACCGGCATAGCAGTCCGCCTGCAGCTCGAGCAGCACCGACATCCGGTTGCCCTCGGCCCGCGAACCGCTGCGCTGCGCCTGGCTCACCTTGGCCGAGGTGCCTTCGAGATTCTGGATATGGTGCCCCACTTCGTGCCCGATGACATAAGCGCGCGCGAAATCGCCGCTCGCGCCGAAGCGCTTGTCGAGCTCGTCGAAGAAGCCGGTGTCGAGGAACACGCCATTGTCGCCGGGGCAGTAGAACGGTCCCACCGCGGCCGACGCCTGGCCGCACGCCGACTGCACCGATCCCGTGAAGAAGTTGATCGTCGCGGGCTGATAGCGCTGGCCGTTCTCGGAGAAGACCTGGCCCCACACCTGCTCGGTGCTGGTCATTACCCGGCAGGCGAACAATTCCGCCTGCGTGTCGCATGCCCTGGCCGCGCCCTGCGTCTGGCCCGGCTGGCCCTGCTGGACCTGCGTCCCGCCGCCGCCGAGCAGCCCGCCCCCGCCCGACATCGCGAAATAGACCAATGCAACCACGCCGAGCAAAGCGACCCCGCCACACCCCATTCCGCGCCCGAGCAGCAAAGGCAGCAGGCCGAGCAGCCCGAAGCCGCCGCCTCCTCCGCCGCCGCCCGACCCGAAGTCGCGCGCATTGTCGGTGGGATCGAGATCGTCGAGCCGCATGGGCGTTCCTTCGTCGTTGAGTCCCCGCAACAATGCCTGAGTGCGGCAAGCGTTGCACGCGGCTTAATCCTCCCCGGGACGGGGAGGATTGCAGGAGCCAGCCAGATACGCCACATGCCCCGCATGGCCGACGCCGAACCCCGCCCGCGCCGCCGCGTCGCCGGACTGCCGCTGCCGGACTGCGTCGCGCTCGTGCTCCAGGGCGGCGGTGCGCTCGGCAGCTTTCAGGCCGGTGTGATCGAAGCGCTCGGCGAGGCACGCATCGAGGTCGACTGGGTCGCAGGCATCTCGATCGGTGCGGTCAACGCCGCATTGTTCGCCGGCAACCCGCCCGAGACTCGCCTGTCCGCGATCCGCGCCTTCTGGGAAGGCGTCACCGGCGCGCTCCCGGATTTCTCGATTCCGCTGACCGACACCGCCCGCGAGTTCGCGCATGAATGGGCTGCCGGGATGGTGCTGATGGGCGGCGTCCCCGGCTTCTTCCGCCCGCGCACGATCCCGCCCACTTTCGCCACCCCCGGAACGCCGGCGGCACTCAGTTTCTACGACAGCGCCCCCCTGGCCGACACCCTCGACGCGCATATCGACTGGGACCTGCTCAACAACGGCCCGGTCCGCCTCTCGGTCGGCGCGGTCGACCTCGCCAGCGGCAATTTCCGCTATTTCGATACGCTGGACGAGCGCATCGACGCGCGTCACATCATGGCCTCTGGCGCGCTGCCGCCGGGCCTGCCTCCGATCGAGATCGACGGCCGCTTCTATTGGGACGGCGGCCTCGTCTCGAACACCCCGCTCACCCACATCCTCGATCGCCAGAGCGAGAACACGCTCGTCTTCCAGGTCGATCTCTTTCCCGCCGCCGCCGACTTGCCGCGCACGATCACCGACGTCCTCGCGCGCGAAAAGGAAATTCGCTTCTCCAGCCGCACCCGCCAGGTATCGGACGAGCGCCTTCGCCTGCGCCAGGAACGCGAGGCGATCCGCCGCGTCCTCGCCAAGCTTCCCCCCGATCTGGCCGACGATCCCGACGTGATCGCGCTCCGCGTCCTCGCCGACGAGAAGCCGCTGAGCCTCGTCCACCTGATCTACCGCGCCAATGCCTGGGAGGGCGGCAGCCGCGACTTCGAATTCTCTGCCCGCTCGATGCGCGAGCATTGGCAGGCGGGCCGCGCCGCGGTCGCCGAGACGATGGCGAGCGCGCAGCTGGTCGCGCAGAACATTCTCGACGGCAAGACCGCCGCCTTCGATCTCACGCACCGCTAGTTCAGGAGTCCGCATGTTCCTAAAGGGCAAGTCCGCAATCGTCACCGGCTCGACTTCCGGGATCGGCCTCGCTTACGCCAAGGCGCTCGCCGCCGAGGGCGCATCGGTGATGATCAACGGCTTCGGCGACGCCGCGGCGATCGAAACCGAACGCGCCGCGCTCGAAGCCACCAGCGGCGCCAAAGCGCTCCACGATCCCGCAGACATGTCGAAGCCCGACCAGATCGCCGCGATGATCGCCCGCGCCGAACAGGAGCGCGGCAGCGTCGACGTCGTGATTTCCAACGCCGGCATCCAGCACGTTGCCCCGATCGACGAATTCCCGCTTGAGAAATGGGACGCGATCATCGCGATCGACCTGTCCTCGACCTTCCATTTGATGCGCGCCGCGATCCCGCTGATGAAGGCGCGCGGCTGGGGCCGGATCATCACCACCGCCAGCGCGCACAGCCTCGTCGCCAGCCCCAACAAATCCGCCTACGTCACCGCCAAGCACGGCATTGCCGGACTGACCAAGACCGCCGCGCTCGAAGTCGCGACGCACGGCATCACGGTCAATTGCATCTCGCCCGGCTATGTCTGGACGCCGCTGGTCGAGAACCAGATCCCCGACACGATGAAGACGCGTGGTCTCACCCGCGAGCAGGTGATCAACGACGTGCTGCTCGACGCCCAGCCGACCAAGCAGTTCGTCCAGCCGGAACAAGTGGCCGCGCTCGCGCTCTTTCTCTGCAAGGACGAGGCCGCGGCGATCACCGGCGCCAATTATTCGATGGATGGCGGCTGGACTGCGGCGTAAGCCGGGAAAAAGGGGTCGAAATATGAAGTGGATGCTGCCCGTCGCCATTGCCCTCGCCGCGGGCCTCGGGGGCTGCAGCGTCTATCGCGAGGCGACCTCCTCCTCGCCGCCGACCAATGTCCGCTGGCAGAGCGTCGCCACCGCCGCCGACCGCGATCGGATGCGCGACTGGCGCACGGCATGGGACGAGGCGCTGCCGCGCGCGCGCAAGGCCGATACGAAGGCCGTCGCTGCCGAGCCGGTTTTGTTCGACCCCGATCGCGCGCTCGCCGATGCCGCCCTGCCGCAGGGCGCGTATCGCTGCCGCACTTTCAAACTGGGCGGCAAGGGCACCGCGATGCGCGACTTCACTGCCTATCCGTGGTTCGACTGCCGCGTCGCCGACGAAGGCGAGGTCAGGAGCCTCCACAAGGTCACCGGCTCGCAGCGCCCCACCGGGCTGATCTTCTCCCACGATGCGACACGCCAGGTGTTCCTCGGCACGCTGGTCCTCGGCGACGAGACCTCGCCCCTGCGCTACGGTCTCGACGCCGATCGCGACATGATCGGCTATGTCGAGCGTATCGGGGCAAAGCGCTGGCGCCTGGTATTTCCGCGGCCGCGGTTCGAATCGGTGCTCGATGTGGTGGAGCTGGTGCCGGCTCCTTGAAAGCTCCTCCCTCGCGACGCGGGGGAGGTGGCACGCGCAGCATGACGGAGGCCCCCTATCGGCAGGCGATCACGTCGAGAACATGCGCCACAACGCCTTCCAAATTCCCCAGCACCTCCGCTGCCGGTATCCGCAGTGTCGCGACGTCTTTATCCTTCAGCCAGCGATCGCGCGCAGCATCCCGCTGCGGCCGGTCACCAAAGCCATGGGCCTCGCTGTCCACTTCGATGCACAACCGCGCCTTCGCGCAATAGAAGTCGAGCCGATACGGCCCCGCCGCGTGCTGCCGCCGGAAATAATGCCCGCCAGGCTCCTTCCGAAGCTCCTGCCACAATAATATTTCGGGCAAGCTGAGTTTCTTCCGCTCCTTGCGAGCCGCCTGTTTCGCCAAATCCCAGCCTTTCAGCTTCATCGCCAAGCCCCCTCCACCACGCCCTGCGGGCGCGGTCCCCCTCCCCCGCTCCTTCGGAGCGAGGGAGGAATTGCATACAACAAAGCTCCTCCCTCGCGACGCGGGGGAGGTGGCATGCGCAGCATGACGGAGGGGGTCTCGCCGCGCACCACCCCCCTCGACAAGCCCCACACCCCCGCATACCCTCCCGCACATGCACACTCTCCTCACGGCAGCCTTGGCCATGACTCTCGCCGCCCCCGCTATCGCCGCCGATCCCGTCCGTGACGCGACGCAGCGATCGCTTCCCCAGCTCATGGACTTCTACCGCGACTTCCACGCTCATCCCGAGCTGAGCCTCCACGAGGTCCAGACCGCCGCCAAGCTCGCCGCCGAGGCGCGCAAGGCCGGCTTCGAGGTCACCGAGAAGGTCGGCGGCACCGGGGTGGTGGCCGTCCTCAAGAACGGCGCGGGGCCGATCCTGCTGATCCGCGCCGATATGGACGGCTTGCCCGTCACCGAGGATACCGGCCTGCCTTTTGCCTCCAGGGTCCGCACCACCAGCGACGAGGGTCAGGAAACCGGCGTGATGCACGCCTGCGGCCACGACACCCATATGGCGAGCTGGATCGGCACGCTGCGCAACCTCGCCGCGATGAAATCGCAGTGGAAAGGCACGCTCGTCATGATCGCCCAGCCCGCCGAGGAGCGTGGACTCGGTGCGCGGATGATGCTCGAGGACGGGCTGTTCACCCGCTTCCCCAGGCCGCAATTCGCGCTCGCCTTCCACGATGCCGCGTCGCTTCCCGCGGGCACGATCGGCGTGCGCTCGGGCTAC
>JASLBO010000438.1 GCA_030146605.1 Sphingomonas sp.
GTTCGACTCGCTCCTGATCCGCCATGCCAGCTGCGCACAAGCGGCTGCGGCAAGCAGCTCTATCGCGCCCCACACCTGCGGCGCGAGCAGAGACGGCGCGCAGGCATGGGCCACGAGCAGCGGCCCCGCCGTGCCGCCCAGCGCGAGCGCGGCCCAGGCGCGACCGCGACCGGCGAGCACATGGCCCGGGATCGCGAACAGCAACGTGGCTACGACCGCGGCGAGCGGAGTCGCGCTGCGCTCCGGCTGGATCAAGGCGAGCGCTTCGAGCACCATCAGAAAGACGAGCGCCGCCAGCGCCGCGGGCAGATAGAGCGACTGGCGCCACGACAAAAACAGCGCCGCACCGGCCAGCACGAGATAGAAGCTCCACGCCAGCGCCCCAAATTCGAGCGACGGCGCGAGCGCGAGCAGCTGGATGAAGCCCGCGACGAGCGGGGCGAGCCGCAGCCAGCGATTTTGCGTGCCGGTCGCGGGGAGCGCGGCGCTTGCGCAGACCGCGAGCAGCATGGTGAAGGCACCGACCGCCGACAGATCCCCGCCGCGCCCGGGCAGCGCCGCGATCAGGAAATTGATCCAGCCGAAGCCGGCGATACTCGCGGCAAGCGCCAGCCAGCCCCAGCCGCGATGGATCGCCAGCCCGAACAATGCGGCGATGAACAGCCCTAGATAGACCAGCAGCGGGCCGATTCCCGCCGCGTCGAACCCGGCGACGAGCGGCGCCACGAAGCCGCCGATCAGCGCCATCACTGCGGTCGGCGGACCATGGCGAAGCGCCAGCGCCATCGCCGCCGCAGTGACGATCAGCACCGCGACGAACGCCGTGAGCGGAGAGATCAAATGGTAGAGCGCGGCCGCCATGTAGAGCGTGCCGTAGAGGCTGGCCACGCCGGCACCCGCGAGCACCTGCGCCACACGCGGGTCCTCCGCAGTCGCCGGCAAACGGCGCGCGACTTCGCTGAGGGCGATGAGCGCCACGCCGAACAAGGCGGCGAGCACGGTCCGCACCGCGGGGCCGAGCAGCCCGCTCTCGATCGAATAGCGCACGAGGAAGAAGCCGGCGAGGACGAGCGCGGCGCCGCCGATCCAGATCGGCAGCCGGCCGCCGATCAGCGATTCGAGATTGAGCGCAGGCTTGGCCGGCGCGGCGCGCACAGGGGCCGGCGGGGCGCTTGCCGCCTGTGCGGGGCGCGGTCCGGCCGAGGGTGCCGGCGCAACCGGCGGCGGCACGTCAGCCGGTGCTGTCGGCGCCTCGACCTCCGCAGAGGTTACGCCTGCGACCGACGATGGCGGTGCCGCGACAAAACGGGACTCGCCCGCCTCGCGGCCGACGACGAGTGACTCGACGCGGCGCAACTCCTGTTCCACAAAGCGCAGGCGGCGCAGGACCTCGAAGAAGGCCACGCCGACACCAAGGGCGAGCAGGAGCGTGAAGATGTTCACTTGCTTCTCCTTGGCACAGCGGATTCGCGCTGTCGTGGCAAACAAGGCGTTCCCCGGGGTCCGGAATGCCAGGTTTGCGGCATGATGGAGGGAATGTCCGATGATCGTATTTGGTTCGACGCTGTCGCCCTATGTACGCAAATGCATGGTGTTCGGGGCGGAAAAAGGGCTCGACCTGGAATTGCAGCAAGCGGGCCTCGGCCGCGGCGGCCCCGATTTCCAGGCGGCCAGTCCGTTCGGCAAGATACCCGGCTTCAAGGACGAGGATTTCCTGATCTCGGATTCGTCCGCGATCGTCGCCTATCTCGAGGCGAAATATCCCGAGCCCAATCTGATCCCGCTAGAGCCGCGCGCCCGCGCCCGGACGATCTGGTATGACGAGCTCGCCGACACGATGATGATGGCGGCGGGCACTGCGATCTTCGGCAATCGCTTCGTCCTGCCGCGGGTGCTCAAGCGGGAATGCGATCTCGCGGCGGCCGACCTTGCCGAACGCGACTTGCTGCCGCCGCTGTTCGATTATCTGGAGAATGTCATCCCGGCGAGCGGCTTCCTCGTCGAGGACCGCCTCACGCTCGCGGATATCGCCGTGGCGAGTCCGTTCGCGACGCTCGGCTGCATCGGCGTCGCAGCGGACGCGTCGCTTTATCCGCGCACCGCCGCTTATGTCGCGGCGATATTGGCACGTCCGAGCTTCGCCTCGATCGTGGAGAAGGACCAGGCCGTCGTGACCGCGATGGGCGGACCGGTGACTGCCGGGCAATTGGCCTGAGGCGAGTAGCCAAGCCGCATCCCGCGCCCTAGATGCGCGGCATGCGGTTCGCCTTCATCAAGTGCCATGGCTCGGGGAACGACTTCCCCCTCATCGACGCGCGCGCGATCGCGCTCGACGATGCCGACTGGGCACGCGTGGCGCGCGCGCTCGCCGATCGCGACGGTCCGGTGGGCGGCGACGGGCTGTTGCTGCTCGTCGGCGGCGACGCCGCACATGCCTTCGGCATGCGGATGTTCAACGCCGACGGCTCCGAGGCCGAGACGTGCCTCAACGGCCTGCGCTGCGTCGCGCGCGCTGGCTTCGAGGCGCTCGGGCTGGACGCCGCGCGGGTCAA
>JASLBO010000170.1 GCA_030146605.1 Sphingomonas sp.
GTTGCGCAAAGCGGCCGCACAATCAGTTTGGCGGATGCGGAGGATCTTGCGCAAACTGTTGTTGGGCGTCGCGTACGCGTGCCTCCGAAACCAGGTCGACCAGCTTCGACGTAGGTTGATACTCCGGGACGAGCTTCCGGATCATAGCGCGCGCAGCGACAGCGTCGCCGCGATCAAGCGCGTCTTCAAGCAAGACGAAATGGTCGCCCAGTTCGGCCCAGGGAAGATAGTGCTCGCGTGACCGCATGATGCGCGGGTGCTGGGACGGTACTGGATCGTCGCCGATCAAAAGCTCCTCGTAGAGCTTCTCCCCCGGCCGAAGACCGACAACACTGATTTCGATATCGCCATGTGGATGATCTATGTCGCGTACGTTCAGCCCAGAGAGCTCGATCATATTGCGGGCGAGATCCATGATTCGCACCGGTTCGCCCACGTCGAGCACGAAGACGTCGCCGCCCTCGGCCATGGCACCAGCTTGGAGCACCAGTTGTGCAGCCTCGGGGATGGTCATGAAGTAGCGGGTAATTTCAGAATGGGTGATGGTGATGGGCCCGCCTGCGGAGATCTGCTCGCGAAACAGCGGAACAACCGATCCGCTCGATCCCAATACGTTGCCGAACCGAACCATCGAAAAGCTGGTTTGGCTCCCTTCCGCATGCAGGGCCTGCAGGGCTAATTCAGCCAGGCGCTTGGTGGTTCCCATGACATTCGTCGGCCGGACGGCCTTGTCCGTACTGATCAGCACAAAGTTGGACGTGCCGTATTGCTGCGCCAGCTGCGCAGTCCTCAACGTGCCAAAGACATTGTTCCTGATGCCCTCGATCGGATTCCGCTCGACCAGAGGCACGTGCTTGTAGGCCGCTGCATGATAGATGGTATCCGGCGTCCAGGTCGAAATGATGTCGGTCATGCGACGCGTATCACAAACGGATGCGAGCAGCGGCAGCAGCGAGATTTCGTCGCCGCCGTCCATCTGCGCTGCTTTCGTCGCCAGCAGCGCTAGCTCCTTGTGAATCGCGTAGAGATTGAATTCGCTCAGATCGACAAGCAGCAACAGCGTCGGCCCTTGGCGAATGATCTGTCGGCACAGCTCGCTGCCGATCGAGCCGCCCGCGCCAGTCACCATCACCACTCTGCCAGCAATATTCCTGCGCAGCAGTTGTTCGTCGGGCGGGATCGGCTCGCGGCCGAGCAGATCCTCGATCTCTAAATCTTTGAGATCGCTGACGGACACGGTGCCGCGCGCGATCTCCGAGACGCTTGGCAATGTGCGAACATGCACGCCGAGTTCACGCATCTGAGCGACGATCTCAGCGCGTCGCGCTCGCGTTGCGGAGGGGATCGCAAGCAGGATGTCGGTCGCCCTCCGCTTGACGACCTCCGCCTCGACATTTTGTGGCGAGAGGATCGGCACGCCGAACATCGTCGATCGCCACAGGCGCGGATCATCGTCGATGAAGCCGATCAATTGCATGTCTTTCGAGGAACCCAGGGCGCTGGCCAATTCGCGACCGGCAGTGCCCCCGCCGTAGATAAGCACACGCGGGCGCTCGGGTGCGCGCCACAGCAGGGTGTAACTCTCGCCGAAGATGGCGCGTGCCAGACTACGCGATACGCCGATCATCAGCAACAGCAGGATGGGCTGGATGATGCCAATGGTTCGCGGAGTGCCATCAATTCCGATGACCGTGTAGATCAGCATGAACGGGAGCGCATAAAGCCCAACGGCGCGCCCAATGGTGCCGAGCGCCTCGGTATCGGCGTAGCGGAAGATGGCCCGATACAGACCGAAGCTCACGAAGATTGGTAACGCGATCGCGATCGAGGCCAGAGTAGAATGCGCGGGCGCCCCGGCCGGATGTGGCCAATAGCCGAGCCGGAGGAAAAACGCGAACCAGACGCTAAGTACACAGGTCGCAGCGTCGATGGAGAGCGCGATTAGGCGCTTCGCGGCACGAGGCAATTCGAGAGCCAGAGTAATGACGGTACCGGAAGGCATTATAAATTCCTTAACGCCCCCTGGGCTGTCGCGGGGAGTACGTTCGTGCGAGGCTCGATCACCATTTTCGTCGCTAGCGGACGGACGGTGCCGCCCAGCCTTCTTAGGCCCTCCTGACAGCGTCGCCGGTGCCCCCCCCGACAAACGTCCGAAAAATAAGGCGAAGATCTTTCAGCGTACTCGACGATCGAAAATAAGCCGCCTCGACCTGGACGAGGCGCTCGGGGTCCGACATATCGATTCCTAGCGTTTGCGCGGGACCGGTCACGCCCGGCCGAATCGTGAACAGCCCAGCCTGGAACCTCCGCGTGATCAGGTCGTGCTGGTTCGGCAAGCAGGGACGCGGCCCAACCAAGCTCATCGTACCGTTCAGGACATTCAACAACTGCGGCAGTTCGTCCAACTTCAGACGCCGGAGGATCGAACCCAGCGGCGTGATGCTCGCGGAGGTCAGGTGATGCGATGCGACGTGTGCGGTCCCGGCAGCCATCGTTCGCAGCTTGAAGATGCGAAACGGGCGCTGATGGCGACCTACGCGCTCCTGCATGAACAGAGGCGATCCGGCGGACTCGATCCTAATTGCTACCAGGAGCGCCAGACAAATCGGTAAAGCCACGATTGTCAGCGGAATGGCGATAGCTAAATCAGTCGACCGCTTCAGGAATGAGGGCGCTTTCATGGAGATCGATCATTGGTGGAATGCCGCAGACGCTTAGCTGCTGTTTCCAAGGCGCACAAGCATCGGCGCGACAGGCAGGCGCCGTCGAACGGGGCTTGCGGAAAATAGATACCGCGCGTCTGCCGCCAGAGCGGAGTCGACTGCGGCATCATCCGCCGGCAATACGCATTTCTCGTCCGTTCGCGTGTGGAGTAGCGTTATGAGGTCAGGTCAGGACATTGTGTCACGCCGGTCGATGTTGTGGAGCGCCGCCGTCGCCTGGTTTGCGAGCGGTCGCGCCGGAAGCGACCAGGCCGTCGCCGCGCACGCGGCCGACAGGGTCGGTCAGGACCATCAAGCCCAAGCCCTTCATGTCAGCGTCGGGGCGTTCGGCGCGACCGGCGACGGCGTCACCGACGATCTCGCCGCGATCCTGCGTGCAGCAGCCGCGTCATGGACGAAGCTAAAGGATGAAACTGGCCGAACGATCGCGGGTGAGATCAAGTTGCCGCCCGGGCGATACCGGATCACCGGGCCGCTCGATCTGTCGCCGTCAGCCGGCGTGACCGGCCTGATCGTCTCAGGCACCGGCGTGGGCACCGAGATTGTTTTTGACGGGGCAGGCGCAACGATCCAGTGCCGGGCTAGCCGCGGGATCACGTTTCGCGATCTGGCTTTTCGATCGGCAGGAGGCGTGGACGAGAACCAGGCTGCTTTCTCCCTCGATCACACGGGCAACCCGCTCCGTTCCTGGCGGTTCGAGCGCTGCGATTTTACCGCCTTCTACCGCTGCTTTTTCGTGCGCGGCACTGCGATGGCGAGCGAGTTCTACTTCGATAAATGCCAGTTCTCGCAATGCTATTATCTGGTCCACAATGAGAACGATCAGGCCGTCAACTGGAACTTCGTCAACTGCAACTGGGAGAATAGCGAGCTGCAAACTCGAAAGGACGTTCGCCTTTCCTCGGCGTTCTTTTTGAAAAACGGCACGTTCGTCCTATGGACGGGCGGGTCGCTAATTTTTCTCGGTCGGTTGGTGCTCTACAATCTGCCGTCTGCCGGGAGGGTTCAACGTCCCGCCCACATGGTCACCTTCCACGGCGTGCGCATCGAACTCGAGGACGAGGGCGGGGACCATGTGCCGTTCGTGGATCGCATCGATGACGGCTACGTCTCGGGCACCAATCAGCCAACCACCACACTGCAGAACTGCACGATCCTCCACCGTGGCGCGATACCGCCGACGGTGACTTATGCCCGGGCATGGGCGAACTGCTCCTTGTCATTCGTGAGCTGCAAGGCAGAAGGCGGGAAGGTCGTCGGCGTGTTGGACGGGGTTTCGCCGACGCAAACCGCAAGCATCGTGCTCAATAACTGCAAATCGATCGGCTATGAGGAGGACCGGCGCGCACGGCTTCATTCGCACGACCAGCATAGCCTCACCATATTGCCAGACCAGAGCTCGGCAGGGACTGAGCCAATCATTGAGCAGCGCCTGTGCAGCT
This sequence comes from Sphingomonas sp., assembly GCA_030146605.1. Lineage (GTDB taxonomy): Bacteria > Pseudomonadota > Alphaproteobacteria > Sphingomonadales > Sphingomonadaceae > Sphingomonas. The sequence goes on from JASLBO010000170.1 coordinate 4,166, forward strand.
TGAGCGCGCCGGTGACCCTTTACCCTAAATATATGTACGTCCGGGGTCCGACGGGGGCGCTGCCGCTCGCGGGGACTACGGTGCGGCTCACCGCATTGCCCGACCATACCATGTTGCTTCGTCTCTTCGTTCAGCGGTTCCATCCCGCACGCAACGCGCTGGTTGTCGAACTTCGCGACGCAGCGGGATCGCGTCTCTACGGCAGCTTGACGTTGCGAGAAGGCGCGGACCGCGCTGCGGAAATCTATATTGGCGCCGAAATGGGCTTTCAGATTCCGAGCGGCGTGCCACTGTTATTGCACTTCAAGGGCGTTCCCGAGAGCGTTAATGGCGTGGTCGGCATCGAATATCTTTGATCCGGCGCTCGGCCCGGCACTAATCGAGGCGGCTTGCCTGATTCGGCCCCGGCGACGTGCCCTGAATGCCTAGCCCCTACCCAGCCGGACTTCGATTATGCTGGCCTCCAG
>JASLBO010000486.1 GCA_030146605.1 Sphingomonas sp.
ACGGCATCGTTCGAACACGACACGCCGATGACGCCCGCGACCCGGTTCGAAATGGGGTCGATCTCCAAGTGGATCGCGGCGATCGTCGTGTTGAAGCTGGTGGACCAGCACAGGCTGGCGCTCGACACGCCGATCAGCGCCTATTTGCCCGATTACCGGGCGGATATCGGTGCGCGGCTCACCTTGCGCCGGCTGATGAGCCATTCGAGCGGCCTGCCGAACGACATCCTCAAGGCGCGGCGGGCGGATCCGGGAGTGGGCGTTCGCGACCTTGATCAAATGACGGCCGTGCGGCGCTTCGCGAGCGGCGATCTGGCATTCGCGCCGGGCTCCGCATGGGATTATTCGCATTCCAACTGGCTGGTGGTGAAGGCCGTGGTCGAGCGGGTCACGGGGCAGAACTATGCCCAGGTGGTGGAACGGCTGCTGACCAGGCCGCTAGGGTTGCGAAACAGCGGGATCTATCGCGGCGATTCGAGCGCGATTCCCGGCGCGGCGGCGGGCTATGCCCGGCTGGTACCGGCTCCCGAGCCGAAGGCCAGTCCGATACCGGACTTCATGGCGATGGCCGGCGGTTTCTACGCCAACGCGCCTGACATGCTGAAGCTGATGGATCGCGTGCTCAGCCGGAATTATCTCGGTGCCGCGTCGCGCAAGGCGCTGATGACGGTAGCCGTGCCCGACCAGCACTACGCGCTGGGCGGGCGGGTGCGAACCGAGATCATCGCCGGCAAGCCGCGCCGCACGGCGTGGGAGGACGGATCGAATGGCGGCTTCCGCACCCTCGCGCGTCGAGTGCTCGCCGACGGTCACACCGTCATCCTCCTGAGCAATGCGAGCTTCGACTCCGCCAGGCTGGGGGCGCTTGGGACGAAGCTGCTCGAGGCCTCGTACAATCGCCGCGGGGCACGCGGCTCCGGCGCACACTAACGCCCTTTTAACCAGCACTGCCCCAAAAGAGCCGGGCAATTTGCTCCGGGGCCCCATGGACGACCTGATTCAGGAATTCATCGCCGAAACGCGCGAGACGCTCGAGGCGCTCTCGGGCGAGATCGTCGCGTGGGAAGCCCAGCCCGACGACCGGGCGCGGCTCGATGCGATCTTCCGCTTCGTGCATACCGTCAAAGGGAGCTGCGGATTTCTCGATCTGCCGCGGCTCGGTCGACTGAGCCATGCCGCCGAGGATGTGCTCGCGCAGGTTCGCGAGGGCTTGCGCAGCCCCGATCGGCTGCTGGTCAACGCGGTGCTGGCCATCGTCGACCGGATCGGCGAACTGGTCGAGGCGATCGATTCGGGGACGAGCCTGCCCGATCAGGGCGACGAATTGCTGATCGCGGCGTTGGCCGAAGGAGCCGCGGAAGTCGCTCAGGCGAACGTGCCCGCGCTCCAGCGCGCCCCGGCGCGCAGCGTGCGGCTGAACGTCGATCTGCTCGACCGGATGATGTCGGGCATGTCGGACATGGTGCTGGCGCGCAACGAACTGGCGCGGCGGCTGCGCGGCGGCGATATCGATCCGACGATCGAGGCAGCGCTCGAGCGACTGTCGCTCACCGTCGGGGAGATGCGCGACACCGTCACCCGGACGCGGATGCAGAAGATCGACGCCTTATTCTCGGCGCTGCCGCGGATGGTGCGCGATACCGCTGCCAGCCTCGGTAAATCGGTATTGCTTCAGGTCGAGGGATCGGACGTCGAGCTCGACCGCGAGATGATCGAGATGATGCGCGATCCGCTCGTCCACATTATCCGCAATTCGATCGACCACGGCGTCGAATCGCCGGTCGAGCGCCGCGCGGCGGGCAAGCGCGAGAATGGCCGGCTGGTCGTCTCGGCGCGCCAATCGGGCAACCAGATCATCATCGAGATCATCGATGACGGGCGCGGGATCGATACCGAGCGGCTCATCCGCAAGCTCGTGGCGAACGGCCGCGACGAGGCGAAGCTGCGGGCGCTGTCCGAGCGGGCGAAGCTCGACCTCGTGTTCGAGCCGGGCCTGTCGAGCAAGGACGTGGTCAGCGAAGTGTCGGGCCGGGGCGTGGGCATGGACATCGTCCGCGCCTCGATCGAGCAGATCGGCGGGCGGGTCGACCTCGACAGCACGCCGGGCAAGGGACTGCGGCTGGCGATCCATGTGCCGCTGACGCTTTCGATCATCTCGGCGATCGTGGTCGGCGCCGGGGGGCAGCGTTTCGCGATCTCGCGCCAGGCGATCGAGGAGATCGTCACCGACCAGGCGGAGGCCGTGCGGATCGACACGATCGGCGGCGCGCAAGTGCTCAGCGTGCGCGGACGGCGCATGCCGCTGCTCAATCTGTGCGAAGTGCTCGGCCTGACCCGCGCGGTGCATAACGGGCCGCGGATGATCTCGATCGTCAATGTCGGCGAAGGCAGCTACGCGCTCGCCGCCGACATGGTCCTCGACAATGAGGAACTGGTGATCAAGCCGGCGTCGCCGGCGGTGATGTCGACCGGAGTCTATGCCGGACAGACCCTGCCCGATTCGGGGCTGCCGATGCTGCTGCTCGACTGTGCCGGGATCGCCAATCTCGCCGGGCTCGATTTCAGCCGCCACGACGATCAGGCCCAGGACGAAGAGGAAGTGGCCGAGGCGGAGACCGGCATGCCGGCTTTGTTGTTCATCGATCTCGACGGCGTGCGCCGCGCGGTGCCGCTGGTCGCAGTCGACCGGGTCGAGCAGGTCGAGGGCCATAATGTGCGCTTCGCCGCGGGTCGCTTCCGGGTGACGATCGACGGACGTATCCTGCCGCTCGCCTCGCAAGGCGAGATCGAAGGGCGCGCACGGCTCAACGTGCTGCGCCTCAAGGACGGCGCCAATGAAGTCAGCTATGCGATAGACGAGGCGCTCGACATCATCACCTTGCCTCTCGAACTGGTGCCCGCGCGTGCGCCGGGGCCGATCGCAGGTGTGGCGCTGATCGACGGCGAGCAGGTCGAATTGCTCGATATCCTGTGGGTGTTCGACGAGCACGCCGATCGCGAAAGCGAGGAGAATGCGCCGCTCTGCCTGATCACGGGCGATGCGGACGGCTGGATGGCATCGTTCGTGCGCCCGTTGCTCGAGACTGCGGGCTACCGCGTCACGACGCAGCTTTCACCCGGCGAGACGCCGGCGGTGGTGCTGTCGGCCGACGCGGCACCGGTCGAGCTTGCGCCCAAGGCCCCGGTGGTGCGGCTGCGCAGTCGCCGTGCCGCGGCGGGCGCGGGCGACGACAGCGTCTATCGGTATGACCGCGCGGGGCTGCTCTCCGCGCTCGAGGCCCGAACGGGCGGGAAGGGCCGCTGATGACCCACCTTTATCTCATCGCCCAGCTGGCCGGCCGCGCGGTGGCGATCGACTCGAGCCAGGTCGAATCCGTGGTCGATATCGGCGAGGTCACCAAGGTGCCGCTCGCCTCGCAGCATGTCCGCGGGCTGGCGGCGCTGCGCAGCCGCGTGGTGACGGTGGTCGACACGCATACCGCTCTGGGGCTTGCCAGCTCGAGCGAGGCGCGGCGAGCCGTGATCACGCATGTCGAGGGACATCATTACGCCTTGCTCGTCGATGCGCTCGACGATGTCGCGCCGTTCGAGCTGCTGCCGCTCACCGGCGGGTTCGCGCTCGATACTGCGTGGCAACGCGCCGGGCGCGGGATCGTCGAACGCGACGGCGAGCCGATCCTCGCGATCGATCTCGCGGCTCTGGTGCCGGGCATTTCGGCAGCGCTGAACTGAATTTGGCCGGTTAACCCCGTCCTTACATCTCTGTCGCACTATGATGAAACAGACGCCTGGCTATCGGGGAACAGGGAAACATGAAATCTTGTCTTGTCGTCGACGACTCCAAGGTGATCCGCAAAGTCGCGCGGCACATCCTCGAGACGCTCGACTTTGAAGTACGCGAGGCCGGCGACGGCCGTGAGGCGCTCGATTCGTGCCTGGCGACCCCGCCCGACGTGATCCTGCTCGACTGGAACATGCCGGTGATGAGCGGGATGGACTTCCTGCGCGCGCTCAAGGATTCGGGCCTGGCGCAGCGCCCCAAGGTGGTGTTCTGCACCACCGAGAACGGCATGGCCTATATCCGCGCCGCGATCGAGGCGGGCGCCGACGAATATGTCATGAAGCCGTTCGATCGCGAGACGCTGGAAAGCAAGCTGCAGATCGTCGGCGTCGCCTGAGCGCGGAGCCGAAAACTTGTCCGTCGCACTCAGTTCGATTCTCCCCGACTCGCGTGGCACCGCGCCCGCGGCGAAGGTGCTGATCGTCGACGATTCGGTCGTCGCCCGGTCGGTGCTCGGGCGGATGGTGGATGGCACGAGGCGCTTCCGCGTCGTGGCAGCGCTGAGCGACGTGCGCGCGGCGCTCGATTATCTCCAGACGCATCCTGTCGACATCGTCCTGCTCGATATCGACATGCCCGGAATCGACGGCCTGACGGCGCTCCCGGACGTAATCGCGGCCGGCAAGGGGGCCAAGGTATTGATCGTTTCCTCCGCTGCCGACGAAGGCGCCGCAGTGACGGTGCAGGCGCTGGCGCTCGGCGCTGCCGACACCCTCGTCAAGCCGGGGATCGGCACTTTTGGCGGCCGCTTTGCCGAAGTGCTCGAGGACCGGCTGTCGAAGTTGATCGACGGGCATGCCGAGCCATTGCCGCACGCGGCCCCGAGCGCCGGCCCGGTGGCTGCCCCGCACGACTTCGACGTCGTCGCGATCGGCGCCTCGACCGGGGGGATCCATGCGCTGAGTCAGCTCCTGCGCGCGATCCCTGCGAGTTTTCAAATCCCGATCCTCGTCACGCAGCATCTGCCGATTTCTTTCATGGGCTATTTCGCCGCGCAGCTCGCGGTGCTCGGCGGGCGGCCGTGCGAAGTGGCGAGCGAGCGCATGCGCGTGCGCCCGGGCCGGATCATCGTCGCGCCAGGCGACGCGCACATGCGCGTCACCAAGATGTCGGACGGCTGGTCGATCCGATTGAGCGACGAGAAGTCGCTGAGCGGTTGCATGCCCTCGGTCGATCCGATGTTCGAATCGATCGCCGAAGTGTTCGGCAAGCGTGCGCTCGGCGTGGTGCTCAGCGGGATGGGCCGCGACGGCGCCGACGGCGCACGGCACCTGGTCGAGGCGGGCGGGCGCATCCTCGTGCAGGATCGCGAGAGCTCGACGATCTGGGGGATGCCCGGCGCGGTGGCCAATGCCGGCCATGCCAGCGCGATCCTGCCGCCCGACGAGATCGGCCGGCTGGTCGCATGGCAGGGGAGGGCATGATGCACTTTCCGGACGCGACACCGGCGGCATCGTCGGGGGCGATGAACATCATTTCGGCGCTGCTCGAGCAGCGCACGGGGCAGCAGATCGCTGCCAATCGGGCGTGGCGCATCGAGACGGCGCTCAAGCCGCTGTTGCGCGAAAAGGGGCTCGCATCGCTCGATCAGCTGGTCGCCCAGCTCGTCGCGACGCGAACGGGAGATTTGGGGGATCAGGTCGTGGATGCACTGCTGAACCAGGAGACGAGCTTTTTCCGCGACGCGGCGGTGCTCGAGACGATTGCGGACGCCACCAAGGCGATGCAGGCGGAGACCGGCGGTCGCAAGGTGCGGATCTGGTCGTCGGGATGCTCGACCGGGCAGGAGCCGCTGAGCCTCGCGATGCTGTTCGACGAGCGCGGGATGGGCGAGGGCGCGAGCGCCCCCGAGATCGTCGCTACCGACGTATCCCCCGCCGCGCTTACCCGGGCGCGCGCCGGCCATTTTTCCCAGTTCGAGATCCAGCGCGGGCTTCCCGTCCGGCGGATGATGACGTGGTTCGACGGCAACGGCGGCGACTGGGCGGCCAAGCCCGAGCTGCTGCGCCGCATCCAGTTCCGTCAGCACAACCTGACCGCCGATGCGCCGCCACCGGGCAAGTTCGACGTCGTTCTGTGCCGCAACGTGTTGCTCTATTTCTCGCAGAATGTGCGCCGCGACGTGTTCGAGATCCTCGCTTCGGCGATCCGTCCGGGCGGGCTCCTGGTGCTGGGCGCGGGCGAGACCGTCATCGGGCTGACCGATCGCTTCCGTCCCTGCGACCAGTTCCGTGGCCTTTACCGTGCGGTCGCGGCGGCGCCGGCAAAGCGGGCGGCGTTCAGTTGAGCGGCCTCTTGCCGCGGGTGCGCCTGCGCTTCTAACGTCGCGGCGATGACCAATGGCCTCAACATCATCGACGCGCCGTCGCCCAATTTCGACGCGCGCGAACTGCCGATATCGATGATCGTGCTGCATTATACCGGGATGGAGAGCGCGCAGGCGGCGATCGACCGGCTGCGCGATCCCGAAGCCAGGGTCTCGGCGCATTATCTGGTCGACGAGGACGGCAAGATCCTGCGGCTCGTCGACGAGCGCCACCGTGCGTGGCACGCCGGACGCTCGCACTGGCGCGGCGTGACCGACGTCAATTCGGCGTCGATCGGCATCGAGATCGTCAATCCGGGGCACGAATTCGGCTACCGGCCGTTTCCCGACGCGCAGATGGGATCGCTGATTCCGCTGGTTGCGGAGATCAAGGAGCGCCACGGCATCACCCGCGGCAACGTGGTCGGGCATTCGGACGTGGCACCGGCGCGCAAGCAGGACCCAGGCGAATTGTTCAACTGGCACGCGCTGGCGCGGCTGCGGCTGGCGCTGCCGCGGCCGACGAGGGGGCTTGTCGACCCCGGCTGGCCCGACGCGGGGTTCATGCTCGCGCTCGAGCGGTTCGGCTATGACGTGCGCGATGCCGAGGCGGCGGTGATCGCGTTCCAGCGGCGCTTCCGTCCCGAGCTGATCGACGGCGAGATCGACATGGAGTGCCGCTGTATCCTGCTCGCCTTGCTGCTGCCCAAGCCGCAGGGCGACGATTGAGGCAGCTGCACGAAAAAGAAGGTGTGCGGCGCGTTCACGCTTTCTGGAAATTCCGTAGCAGCCATGGTGCGCCTAATGTCCACATTGGAGGCATATCATGCTCAATGGTGGTGGTATGACGCGGATGGGCCCGCTCCAGGTGCGGCTCAGCGGCGTCGTCAAGACGGATGACGTCGGCAAGGAAATACCTTCGGTCAATGCGCCGTCGGTGGCCGAGGCGACCGAAATGCTCACGCGCACTGCGCGGGTGAACGGCGCCGACGGCGTGATCGGGGTGGGCTCGGACTATCGCCGGATCACGATCGGGCGCGGGCCGCTATCGACCCAGGCGCTGGTCGCGGTGCAGGCCTGGGGCACTGCGGTGAAGAAGGACGACGCGGCCTGAGGGCTTGCGCCCGGCCCGTCCGCCGCTAGAGCGGTTGCGCCAGAGGGTCGGGCGGCCGCGTCGATGCGCAAGCATCGCCGAGGAAAGTCCGGGCTCCACGGAACCACGGTGCCGGGTAACGCCCGGCGGGCCAGCTTGCTGGTTCAGGGAAAGTGCCACAGAGAGCAGACCGCCCACTGGGCTCAGGTTTTCGGACCGGGGACTAAGGGCAAGGGTGAAAGGGTGCGGCAAGAGCGCACCGCGCGACCGGCAACGGAAGCGGCACGGCAAACCCCACCGGGAGCACGACCGAATAGGGGCGGCAATGGACTTCGAGTCCGGGGGCCTGGTTCCGGCCCGTCGCCCGGGTTGGTTGCTTGAGCGGCGGAGCAATCCGTCGCCTAGAGGAATGGTCGCACATCGCGTTTCGGCGCGAGGACAGAACCCGGCTTATAGACCCTCTGGCAAATTTTCTTCTGCAACGTCCCTGAAAGGGAGGGGAGTAATTCTGCGCCGCCGCTAGCCTAATCGAGCCCGCGCGCCTATCTGGCCCACATGGCACGTGCGACACGATCCTCCGATTGGGGCTTTCCCCGCTGGCGTGCCTATGGCGCCGAGCGCGAGGCAGTGAAGGTGCGGCTGTGCGACCGGCATGGCTGCGAGGCACCGGGTGATCGGCCCGCGCCCAAATCGCCGAACAGCCCCGAGCGCTGGTATTTTTGCGAGACGCATGCCGGCGAGTACAACCGCAACTGGAATTACTTCGAGGGTCTGACCGCCGAGGAAGCAGCGCAGCGCGAGGCCGAGGAACGGCGCGATGCGGGCGACTTTTCGGAGTCGAAGCATAATGGCTGGGCGGGTCCCGGAGACGGCAGCCGCTCGCGCGACGAGATGCGCGCGCTCGAGGTGCTCGACCTCGAGGTCGATGCGGATTTCGAAGCCGTGCGGATGGCTTGGCGGCGGCTGGCCAAGTCGAACCATCCCGACGTGAAGCCCGGCGATGCCGACGCGGCCAGGCGCTTCCAGGCGATCCAGGCGGCGTATGACGTGCTCAAGACCGCCGAAGAGCGACGGACGTGGAAGCCCGATTGAAGGCGAGCGTTCGTTCGAACTGGGCGAATACGGTTCTGGTCTGCGCCAAATGCTCGAAGAAGCTGGATGGCGGGTTCGGGCCGAAGGGCAAGGCGCCGTTGGCCAAGGCGCTTCGGAAACATCTTGGGCTCGGGAAGGGCCGCAAGGGCACGGCGGGGATCGTCGAGGTCAAGTGCCTCGGCGTGTGCCCGCGCGGCGCGGTGACCGTGGTCAACGGGGCGGCATCGCGCGAATGGCTGCTGGTGCCCGAGGGGACCGATCTCGACGCCGTGGCCGGGGAACTGGGGCTTTTGTGACAGGCTGCGCCTGCAACCTCCCCCGGCCCCTGAAGGAAGAATTGCTCAGCCGGCGTAGCGCCCCGCCGTCTCGCGGATCAGCGCGATCATGTTGGGGATGCCCTGGGTGCGGTTCGAGCTGAGCTGATTGCGCAGGTCGAACGGGGCGAGCGCCGCGTCGACGTCGGTGGCGAGGATTTCGGCGGGGCTGCGATCCTGCACGGTCAGCAATACGAGGGCGATGATGCCCTTGGTGATCGCGGCGTTCGAATCGGCGAGAAAGTGGAGCGCGCCGTCATCGCGGCTTGTCGGGTAGACCCAGACCGAGGCTGAGCAACCTCGGACGAGAGTGGCGTCGGTCTTGAGGGGTTCGGGCATCGGTTCGAGCGTGCGGCCCAGATCGATCAGCAGTCGGTAGCGGTCGTCGGAGTCGAGGAATTCATATTCGTCGCGGAGGTCGGCGAGGCTGGTCATGCCGGGGCTATAGCGCGGGCGCCTCACATTCCAACCGTCATCCCGGCGAAAGCCGGGATCCAGAGCCGCGAAAGCGTCGGCAGAGAAACTCGGGGGCCCCGGCTTTCGCCGGGGTGACGCAAGTAGTTACAGATCCACTCCGGCGGCGATCGCCTCGAGCTTGCGGATGCGTTCCTTGAGGTCGGCGATCTCGATGCGCGAGGCGGCAGAGGGCATTGCCGGGGCCGATTCCGCCGGCGCGTGGCACGCGGCGAGTTCCTGCCGCTTGAAGGCCAGCCAGCCGCGCCAGCCCGAAAGCCCGGCCGCGGTCACCATCGCGAGGCCGGCGAGGCCCGATACCGAGAGGGTGATATAGAGATTGGGATCGACGGTCATTGCTTGCCTCCCTGATCTAGGGGTTGTTCTTGTCGCGCAGCGCTTCGATCTCGCGGTCGAGGCGCAGGCTGCTGGCTTCACTGTCGGTAATGACCCGTTCGAGGACCTGGACGCGCCCCTTGAGGGCGCGGACCTCGTCGCGGAGCTTCGCGGCATCGCCGGACGCCGTGTCGCCGCCGCGGAAGGTCTCGTTGCCGTGCTTGTCCTTGTGGATGCCGAAGCGTGCCTTGAGGACGCTGCCGATCGTGACGATGACGATGATCGCGACAACCATTTCGAACGGGTTCATTGTCTTGCTCCCTTTGCCGGCGCTCAGGCGCCGAGCTGTTTCTGTCGGGCCAGCTTTTCCGCGCGGCGGACGGGGCGGTCCCGGGCTTCGGCGAGGGCAATAGCTCCCCCGCACAGTGCCGTCAGCACTGCGAACACGACGATGATCATTTAACTGGTCCTCAGATTTGCCGCGCGGTGCGCAGCGGGTTCTAGTTGAGCGGCGCGTCGCGCAGCTGTTCGATTTCATCCGCGACGGCGATGCCGCGGTCGGTGACGATCCGTTCGAGAACCCGGACCCTTTGCTCGAGCCGCTCGACATGGGCTGCATATTGCGCGGCCTGCTCGGCGGTCTGGGCGGCAATCACCTGGGTCATCGCCTCCTTGTGCTTGAGCCACCGCTTGAACATGTCGTTGGCGATGCCGAACACGATCGCGACGATGCCGCAGGCGATGCCCAGGACGGGAATGAGGATCGGGTTCATCTCGAGGTCTCCTCAGTTGCTCTTGGCGCCGCGGAGCGCTTCGATCTCGCGGTCGAGGCTGTGGGCGCTGTCGGTCACGATGCGTTCGACGTTGGCCAGCCGGTCCTTGACCGAGCCGAGCTCGGCTCGAAGCTGCGCGTTTTCCTGGCTGAGCAGCCGAATTCGCTCCATCGTCTCGTCATTTTTCTGCGGGTAGAGCGCCTTGCCCCAGCTGTTTTCGAGCGGGTAGCCGTTCTTGATCCGCAGCCAGGTGGTGAAGATCCACCCCGCGACCCCGAAAAAGCCGAGCAGCATCGCGCCGCCGATCAGTCCGGGAAGGTTCTGCATGAGCACTGCTTCGTTCATCAGTCCGATCCTTCTCAGCGCAGCGAGTCGATTTCGCGAGCAACGCGCTCGGCGGGGTCGGTGGCGATCCGTTCGAGGACGGCGATCCGCTCCTCGAGCCGGCTGATCTGCCCGGTCAGCCGCTCATTCTCGGTGGAGAGCAGGGCAATCTTCCGATCCGCCTCCAGATCGCCTGCCGGCTGGCCGCGGCGATGGCGGCGGCTTTCCTCCAGCGGGTAGCCGTGCTTGGCGCGGACCCAGGTCTGGAAGGCCTTGGATGCCATGACCGCCGCAACGATCAGCACCGGTACCAGCCAACTCAACTCCCTCATTGTCTTCCCTCCCTGTTGACGGCCGCGCTCAGCGCAGGCTGTCGATCTCGTCGGCGAGCCGGGTGTTGCGGCTCGTATAGTACATCTCGATATCGGCGAGCCGGCGGTCGATGTCGCGGAAGGTCGAGCGGACCTGCGCGGTCGAGCGGCTCGGGTTCGAGCGCACGCCCTGCCAGAACTTCTCTTCCTCGGGCCCCTGATACAGTCCGGCCGGCTTGTTCGGCGCGAGCCAGGCGATCAGGAAGTAGAACAGGATCGACGTTCCGCTGGTCGCGAAGGCCAGGAAGACCATGCCCAGCCGGAGCCAGATCGTCTCGATCCCGGTATAGTCGGCGAGACCCGAGCAGACCCCGAGAACCTTGGCATTCTGCTTGTCGAGGTAGAATTTGGTGCGGACGGACATTTCAGTTCCTCCTCGAGATATCGAAGGGGCTCGGTTCCTGGCGCGAGGCCGAGACCGGGCGGAAATCGGGGTTGTCGGCGGCGATGATGCGTTCGACGGTGAGCAGGCGTTCCTCGAGCTGGCGCGCGGTGAAGTAGAGCTCGTCGAGCAGCTTCTCGTCCTCGCCGGTGATCGTCGCGGCGGTCTTCCACCGGGTGATATAGTGCATGATCACCCAGGGCAGACCGATGAACAGCATCCCGACGATGACGATGGGAAGCAGAACTTCTTCCATCGCTTACGCTCCTTTGTTCAGACGCGCCTTGAGCGCTTCGAGCTCGGCGTCGACCTTCTCGGACGAGCGCAGCTCGGCGATCTCTTCCTCGAGGCTCTTGGGAACGCTGCCCAAGCCTGCCGCCTCGGCGCGGCCCTCGGCGAAGTCGACCCGGCGTTCGAGGACGTCGAAGCGCGAGAACGCGTCGTTCATCTTGGAGCCGTTGGTCATCTCGCGCAGGCGGGTGCGGTTGTTGGCGCTCTCCAGCCGGGCAACGATCGAGTTCTGGCGAACCCGCGCCTCGCGCAGCTTGTTCTGGAGCTTGGAGATGTCCTCCTCGGAAGCCTTGAGCGTCTCGTCGAGCACGCCGATCTCGGTCGAGAGCTGCTCGCACATGTCGGCGGCCTTCTGCTTTTCGACGAGTGCGGCCTTGGCGAGATCCTCGCGGCCCTTGGACAGCGCCAGTTCGGCCTTCTCGGTCCAGCTCTCCTGGAGCTTTTCGAGCTTGGCGATGTGGCGGCGCATTTCCTTCTGGTCTGCGATGGTGCGCGCGGCGGAGGCGCGAACCTCGACCAGGGTCTCCTCCATTTCGAGGATGATCATGCGGATCATCTTGGCCGGGTCCTCGGCCTTGTCGAGCAGGTCGGTGACGTTGGCGGCGATGATATCGCGGGTTCGCGAGAAGATACCCATGCTGACACTCCTTCGTTTCTTTTTGGATCCGCCGGGAGGGATCTAGGGGGTGACCCTCCCGGCGGGTTTCCGCTCGCGGGGCATTGCGAGCGGAGCGACCTCGTTTGCCTCAGGCGATCGCCGGGCCAACCGCGCCGGCCATCAGGATGGCGCTGGCGAAGAAGGCGACGGTGACGGCGAAGAAGGCGTTGCGGACATTCTTGGCTTCGTAAGTCATTTGTCTGTTCCCTGAACCGGATGTTTGTGCGCCCGTTGATGGGCTTGTCGATAGCTTTGCAGGAGGCGTGCCAAATCACGAAACCCGCAGAAATCCGCCGTTTGGCCGTTCATCTGGCATTCAGCAGCCAGATAGGGCTTGCCAAGTATTAGGAAAATTCGCCAAAGGTTCGGCATGGAGCGCGCAACCCAGGTCATCGGCCAGTCCGGAGCTTTTCTCGACGCGCTGGAGCGCGCCAGCCGCGCCGCTGCGCTCGACCGCCCGGTGCTCGTCATCGGGGAGCGGGGGACCGGCAAGGAACTGGTTGCCGAGCGCCTCCACCGGCTGAGCCCGCGCTGGGACCAGCCGCTGATCATCATGAACTGCGCGGCTTTGCCCGAGACGCTGATCGAGGCCGAATTGTTCGGACACGAGTCCGGCGCCTTCACCGGCGCGACCAAGGCGCGGGCAGGGCGCTTCGAGGAAGCGCATCGCGGCACGCTGTTCCTCGACGAATTGGGGACGCTGTCGATGGCAGCGCAGGAGCGGCTGCTGCGCGCCGTCGAATATGGCGAGGTGACCCGGATCGGCTCGTCGCGGCCGCTGCATGTCGATGTGCGCATCGTCGCGGCGACCAACGAGCATCTCCCCGACAAGGTCGACAAGGGAACGTTCCGCGCCGACTTGCTCGACCGGCTGTCGTTCGAAGTGGTGACCTTGCCGCCCTTGCGCGCGCGGCGGGGGGATATCGAAGTGCTCGCCGATTTCTTCGGGCGGCGGATGGCATCGGAGATCGGGCTTGCCGACTGGCCGGGCTGGGGCCCCAACGCACTCGACGCGCTGATGACCTATGACTGGCCGGGCAATGTCCGCGAACTGCGCAACGTCGTCGAGCGCGCGGTGTATCGCTGGGAGCGGGAGGGACCGGTGGATTCGATCGAGATCGATCCGTTCAAGTCGCCGTTCCGGCCGCGGACAGCGGTTTCGGCCAGTACGGCGCCGGTCGTTGCGGCGCCGGCGGCCGTCGAGGAGGAGGCTCCGGTCAGCTTCGACGGGGGGACTGACTTCAAGTCGCGAGTGTGCGCGTTCGAGAAGCAGCTGCTGACGCGCGCGCTGGCCGAGCATCGCTACAACCAGCGCTCGACCGCCGAGGCGCTGGGGCTGACCTATGACCAATTGCGGCATGCGCTTAAGCGGCACGAATTGCTGGGGGCCGGCGGGTAGCATGCCTGAACGGGCGAAGATTTCGTTCAGATACGCTGGCGGAATGAACGCTGCGGAGCCATATGGCGGGCAATTGCGTTGCCCCTACGAACCCCCAGAGGAGAATCATCATGGCCTTCGAACTGCCGCCGCTGCCCTATGCCTATGACGCGCTGGAGCCGACCATCGACCAGGAGACGATGACGCTCCACCATACCAAGCACCATGCGGCGTACACGGCCAAGCTTAACGAGGCCGTGGCCGAGGATCCCAGCCTCGAAGGCAAGACCATCGAGGATCTGCTGCAGCAGATGGCGAGCGCGCCGGCCAAGCTGCGCAACAATGGCGGCGGCTATTGGAACCACGACTTCTTCTGGAAGACGATGGCGCCGAACGCCGGCGGCGCGCCGAGCGGCGCGCTGGCGGAGGCGATCGACGCCAAGTTCGGCTCGCTCGATGCGCTCAAGGAGCAGTTCAACACTGCCGGTGCCAACCAGTTCGGCTCGGGCTGGGCCTGGCTGATCGTCGACGGTTCGGGTGAGCTCGCGATCACATCGACTCCGAACCAGGACAATCCGCTGATGGACGTCGCCCCGGTGAAGGGCACGCCGATCCTCGGCAACGACGTGTGGGAGCACGCTTATTACGTGACCTATCGCAACGATCGGCCAGGCTATCTGAAGGCGTGGTGGAACGTCGTGAACTGGGACGCCGTCTCGGAGCGCTATGAAGCTGCCAAGGGCTGAACCGATTTGACGTGCGGAAGGGCGTCGGGCGCGAGTCCGGCGCCCTTCTTGTTCCGCTCCGCTTGCGGGGAGCGATCGTGCGGCGACGTCAGCCCTCCGGCGGCAGCGGCGTATCCTCGGGCTTTTCGAGCTGGAGGCCGTGCTTGAGCAGCATCGGGATGTTGAGCATCGCGAACACCAGGGTCATCGGGATCACTGCCCAGGTCTTGAAGGTGACCCACTGATCCCAGTCGAGCACGTGGCGCATGGCTTCGTTGAGCAATGCCATCGCGACGAAGAAGCCGGCCCAGTTGATCGTCAGCAGCCGCCAGCCCTTCGCCGAGAGGCCGGGATAGGCCGCCTCGAGCAATAGCTGGAGCAAGGGCTTCTTGGTGATCAGGCCATAGCCGAGGATCACCGCGAACATCGTGTAGACGATCGTCGGCTTGATCTGGATGAAGGTCTGGTCGTGGAAATAGATCGTCAGCGCGCCGAAGGGCAGCACGAGCGCGGCGGTGATCCACAGCATCGGCGAGATGTGCTTCACCTTCCACCACGACAACAGCATCGCAGCGACCATCGCGACCATGAAGGCAGCGGTGGCGGCGATGATGCGCTGAATCTGGAGGCCGGGCGCGTAGCTGTTGACGACGAAGAAGACCGCCAGCGGACCGAAATCGATCAGCATGCGCAGGCCCGGCGAGAGCGGAGTACGGGGTTCAGCCATTGGTGAGTGCTTCCACGCCGGCGATGATGCGGGCAACTTCGTTGGCGTCGAACGGGCGCAGGTCGTCGACCTTTTCGCCGACGCCGATCGCGTGGATGGGGAGACCGTATTTCTCGGCGGCGGCGACGAGGACGCCGCCGCGCGCCGTGCCGTCGAGCTTGGTCATGACGAGGCCGGTGACACCGGCGACTTCCTTGAAGACCTCGATCTGATTGAGCGCATTCTGGCCGGTGGTGGCGTCGAGCACGAGCACCACGTCGTGCGGCGCGGCCGGGTTAAGTCGGCCGAGGACACGCCGGATCTTGGCGAGCTCGTCCATCAGTTCGCGCTTGTTCTGGAGCCGGCCGGCGGTGTCGACGATCAGCACGTCGATGCCGGTGGCCGTTGCCTGCTTGACCGCTTCGTAGACGATCCCCGCGGCGTCGCCACCTTCGGGGCCGGTGACGATCGGCACGCCGATGCGCTCGGCCCAAGTCTTGAGCTGGCCGATCGCGGCGGCGCGGAAGGTGTCGCCGGCGGCGAGCATGACGCCGTAATCCTGCTCGACGAGAAGGTTGGCGAGCTTGGCGATCGTAGTGGTCTTGCCGCTGCCGTTGACCCCGATGACGAGGATCACCTGCGGACGCGGAAAGGCCTCGATCTCGAGATGCTTCGCGACGGGCGCGAGCGCCTTTTCGATCTCCTCGGCGACGACGAGACGGATGCCGAGTTCCTCCATGTTGCGCTCATACTGCCCTTCGGCGAGGCGGGCGCGCACCTTGGCGGCGGTGCCGGGGCCGAGGTCGGAGGCGATCAGCGCCTCTTCGATATCGTCGAGCGTGGCGTCGTCGAGCCGCGCGCCGGAGAGGCCGGCGAGATTGCCGAGCAGACGGTCGGAGGTCTTCCGGAAGCCGCCGAGCAGCTTCTCGTGCCACGCGGGATTGGTGCTCATGCGATCAGCTTCCCGCCCTCGACGGCCTTGATGGTCACGGTCACGATGTCTCCAGTTTGGACGGGGGCGAGCCGCACCTCGGCGAAATTGCCGGCATGGCCGCGGTCGCCGGGGCGCTCTACCAATATTTGCTGCGCGCTGCCTATCAGGCTTTGCAGCCAGCGCGAACGCCGTGCTGCAGCCGCTTCGCGCAGGCGGGCAGCGCGGGCCTTTACCACTTCAGGCGCGACTTGCGGCATGCGCGCGGCGGGGGTGCCGGCGCGGGGGCTGTAGGGGAAGATATGGGGGTGGACGACGTCGCAATCGTCGAGCAGCGCAAGGGTGTTTGCGAACATCGCCTCGGTCTCGGTGGGGAAGCCGGCGATCAGGTCGGCGCCGATCGCGATGTCTGGACGGGCGGCCTTGAGGCGCTGAACCAACGCGACGCTGTCGGCACGGCTGTGGCGGCGCTTCATCCGCTTGAGCACTAGGTCGTCGCCGGCCTGGAGCGAGAGGTGGACGTGCGGCTGGAGCCGCGGCTCCTGCGTGAGCAAGGCGAACAGGCGGTCGTCGATCTCGATGCCGTCCAGCGAGGAAAGGCGCAGGCGGCGGAGCCGGGGGACGTGGGTCAGGATGCGTTCGACAAGCTGGCCGAGGCTGGGCGCCCCGGGCAAATCGGGGCCGTAGCTGGTGAGATCGACGCCGGTGAGGACGATTTCGGCATGGTTCTCGGCGAGCGCGGCGATGCGATCGATCACGGCGCCGGCGGGAACCGAGCGGCTGTTGCCGCGGCCATAGGGGATCGCACAGAAGGTGCAGCGATGGTCGCACCCGTTCTGGACCTCGACGAACGCGCGGGCGTGAGTGGAGAAGCTGGCGGCGAGATGCGGCGCGGTTGCGCGGACGGCCATGATATCCTGGACCAGGACCGCGGATTCGTAAGCTTCCCAAGCTTGTGCACTGAGCTTCTCGGCGTTGCCGAGGACCCGGTCGACCTCGGGCATCGCCGCGAAGCTGGCAGGGTCGATCTGCGCGGCGCAGCCGGTGACCACGAGTTCGGCCCCCGGCTGCTCGCGGCGGGCGCGGCGGATCGCTTGCCTGGTCTGCTTGACTGCCTCATTGGTAACGGCGCAGCTGTTCACCACGACCGTGTCACGCCCCGCCAGCAGCGCACGGATCGACTCACCCTCGGCAAGGTTGAGGCGGCAACCCATGTTGATGATCTGCGGAGAGGAGGTTGGCATTGGCGAGCGATCTAGGGACGGCGGGGTCGGAAGTCCACGCGAAGGCGGAGGAAGTGCTCGCCTTCTGGTTCGATGGGCTGATGCCCGAGCAGTGGTTCGCCAGGTCCGACGGGCTCGATCGCGAGATCGGCGAGCGGTTCGGAGAGCTGCGCGACGCGGTGCTGACAGGCGGGGCGGAAGGGTGGCGCGACGATCCGCGGAGGTTGCTCGCCGCAGTGATCCTGCTCGATCAGTTCAGCCGCAACGTGCATCGCGGCACCCCGGAGGCGTTCGCCGCGGATCCGCTTGCGCAGGAACTGGCGCGCCTAGCGGTCGAGCGCGGCTGGGATCGCGCGATGACGCCCGAGCAGCGCCAGTTTCTATATCTCCCGTTCGAACATGCCGAGGATCCGGAGCTGCAGGCGATGAGCCTGCGCTGCTTCGAGGATCTGGGGCTGGCGCAGCCGCTCGAATATGCCCGGCAGCATGCCGAGGTGATCGCGCGTTACGGCCGGTATCCGAGCAGGAATGCGGCGCTCGGGCGGGTTTCCACGCCCGAAGAGGAGGAATATCTCGCGCAGCCGGGGGCGGGGTGGTGACTTCATTCCCAATCATCGTCATCCCGGCGTACGCTGGGATCCAGAGCCGCGCGCGATTTCCTATGTGGTTCCGGGTCCCGGTTTTCGCCGGGGTGACGGTCAGTCGGTGACAGCCAAGGTCAACCGGCCAGACGCTGGCTGGGTACGGCCGTGGGTCCTTCGGCAACTGCGGCGTTACGCAGCAGGCGGCGCTCGGCGAGCAGGCGGCGGACGCCGGCGACCGAGAGCGGCTTGCTGTAGTGCCAGCCCTGCGCCTTGGCGCAGCCGAGTGCGCGCAGCCGCGCCTCGATCTCGGCATCCTCGACGCCCTCGGCAGTGATCGGCAGGTTGAGGCTCTCGCCCAGGCTGATGATCGCATGGACGATCGCCGCCGAATCGTCGCTCTCGTTCAGCGACATGATGAAGCTCTTGTCGATCTTGATCCGGTCGAACGGCAAGGCGCGCAGATGCGCCAGTGACGAATAGCCGGTGCCGAAATCGTCGAGCGCGAGCTGGACGCCCTGGTTCTTGAGGCTACCGACGATCGATTGGGCGAGCGCCAGATTGTCGAACAAGGCGCTCTCGGTGATCTCGACTTCGAGCCGGTTGGCGGGGAAGCCGGTCTCGGTGAGCACCTTGATGATCTTCTGCGCGAGCCATGCGTCGCGCAGCTGCCCGGGCGAGATGTTGACCGAGACGCTGAGCGAGGGATCCCAGTCGCGCGCGGCGAGCAGCGCCTGGCGCATGACCGACAGCGAGAGGTCGCCGATCATGCCGGTCTCCTCGGCGATCGGAATGAAGATCTCGGGGCTGATCATGCCGCGCGTGGGATGCTCCCAGCGCGCGAGCACTTCGAAGCCGTGGAGGCGGCCGCTGGCGAGATCGATCTGCTGCTCGAAATAGGGGACGATTTCCTGGCGCGGGATGGCCAGACGCAACCCGGTTTCGAGATCGTTGCGGTTCTGGAGGTCGCGCTCCATCGACTGGTCGAACCAGGCGAAGCGGTTGCGGCCCGATTTCTTGGCCTGGTACATCGCGATATCCGCAGCGCGCATCAACGCGTCGATTCCGGTGCAGTCGAAGTCCGAGCGGGCGATGCCGAGCGAGCAGCTGATGTGGAGGCGAAGCCCCTCGGCCTCGAACGGCTGCGCCATGCGGCTGACCAGCTTCTCGGCGATGCGCTCGACCGTGCCGGGCTCGGCAGGGTCGAACAGGAAGCCGCAGGCGAATTCGTCGCCGCCCAGCCGCGCAGTGAGGGCGATCGGCGGCATGAAATGGGCGATCTCGCTGGCGACTGCACGGAGCAACGCGTCGCCCACCGCATGGCCATGCATGTCGTTGATCGTCTTGAAGTGATCGAGGTCGAGCATGACCAGCGCCATCCCCTTGCGGCGGCGCTGGGCGCGGACGAACATCGCGGCGCCTTCCTCGGCAAGGCTGCGGCGGTTGAGGAAGCCGGTGAGCGGATCGCGGCTGGCGAGCTGCTGAGCGCGCTCCTCTGCTGCCGCGCGGATCTGGAGCTCCTGGCTGAGCGAGGCATGGCGTCGCCAGCCCAGCAGGATCAGTGCGACGTTGAGCAGGAGCGCGACGACGAGCGGCTGGCTGGCGGGCTCGCCCCCCTGGACATAGAATTGCACCGATTTCGACAGCACCGCGCTGCCGATGCCGACGAACAGCAGGATGGCGGCGACGCTGATCGCGCCAGTGAGCAGGTTCGGGCGCGAAGCCCGGAACTGCATCATGTCTTCTTCCAGATCCAGCGACATTGCCGGCGTTCGCCCCCTGAACAATAAGGTGCGAAACTGCCACGACAGGGTGTAGATGGAGTTAAGTGGCGCGCTTTCTGAAACGTTACCGAAACACAAGGTGCGAGGTTGCGCTTGTCGCCATCTGCCGTTATGTGCGCCTCCGACCGTTCCCGTGGAACGCGAAATCTGTGCACCCCGTGGGGTGACGCCGGCCGACGAGGTTTCGTCCGCCGGCGTGTTTTGCGTTTCGTTAGCCGGGGCGTGATTTTGGAGTGATCTTGGTCCCATGTTCGACAGTCTGAGCGATCGGCTAGGCGGCGTTTTCGAGCGTCTGCGCGGGCGTGGCGCGCTGAGCGAGGCCGACGTCCGCACCGCGATGCGCGAAGTGCGGATCGCCTTGCTCGAGGCCGACGTCGCGCTCCCCGTGGCGCGCGACTTCGTCGAGAAGGTGACCGAGCAGGCGGTCGGCCAGAACGTGCTGCGCTCGGTCACGCCGGGGCAGCAGGTCGTCAAGATCGTCCATGACGCGTTGATCGAGATGCTCGGCAGCGATACTGCCGATCTCGAGCTGGGGGTCACGCCGCCCGCCGTGATCATGCTCGTCGGTCTGCAGGGCTCGGGCAAGACCACCACGACCGCCAAGCTGGCGAAGCTGCTGACCAGGTCGCAGGGCAAGAAGGTGATGATGGCGTCGCTCGACGTCAATCGCCCGGCCGCGCAGGAGCAGCTCGCGGTGCTCGGCACGCAGACCGAAGTGGTGACCCTGCCGATCGTCGCGGGTCAGACGCCCGTCGAGATCGCCAGGCGCGCGCTGAGTTCGGCGAAGCTGCAGGGCTTCGACGTGCTGATGCTCGATACCGCCGGCCGTCTCCACGTCGATCAGGCGCTGATGGACGAGATGAAGGCAGTGGCGGACATCGCCAAGCCGGCCGAAATCCTGCTCGTCGTCGACAGCCTCACCGGGCAGGACGCCGTCAACGTCGCATCGAGCTTCTCGGAGCAAGTGCCGCTGACCGGCGTGATCCTAACCCGCATGGACGGCGATGCGCGCGGCGGCGCGGCGCTGTCGATGCGCGCGGTCACCGGCAAGCCGATCAAGTTCGCGGGCATGGGCGAGAAGCTCGACGCGATCGAGCCGTTCCATCCCAAGCGCGTCGCCGGCCGGATCCTCGGCATGGGCGACGTGGTGTCGCTGGTCGAGCGCGCCGCGGAGTCGATCCAGCAGGAAGATGCCGAACGGATGGCGAGCCGGCTCGCCAAGGGCCAGTTCGACATGAACGACCTGCGCAGCCAGCTGGCGCAGATGCGCCGGATGGGCGGGATCGGTGCGCTGGCGGGGATGATCCCGGGGATGAAAAAGGCGCAGGCCGCGGCGGATCAGGCGGGCGGCGACAAGGTGCTGCTCCGGTTCGACGCGATGATCACGTCGATGACGCCAAAGGAGCGTGCCAAACCCGAATTGCTCAATGCCAAGCGCAAGATCCGTATCGCCAAGGGCAGCGGCACGACCGTGC
>JASLBO010000525.1 GCA_030146605.1 Sphingomonas sp.
GCTCTCCGCCACGAAGCGGTCGAGCACGGCCCATCCCTTCGCCGCGGCGGCTGCCTTGAGCAAGTCGAGCCCCGGATCGCCGTCATAGACCGGACCGATCCGCAATGCCCTGGCTTCGCGCGCGAGCCGGGCGAAGCGCTGCTCGCCCGGCTCGCGCGCGAAGCCAGGGCATTGCGGATCGGTCCGGTCTATGACGGCGATCCGGGGCTCGAATTGCTCAAGGCAGCCGCCGCGGCGAAGGGATGGGCCGTGCTCGACCGCTTCGTGGCGGAGAGCTTCCTGCTCGATATCGCGGCGCTACAGGCCGAAGGCAGCTGGCCGCGCAACTCGACGCTTCGGAAAAACCGGTTCCACGAAAAGCATCTCGGCGGCCATGGCGCGCTCGACTGGCGCTTCGTCGCCGGTGCGCAGTGGGATGCAGCCGCGTTCGACGCGCTGGCTGAAATCGAGCAGAAAAGCTGGATCGCCGCGCGCACCGACGGTTCGGACGCCAAGTTCACCGGCAAAGGCCATGGCGGCTTCTGGCGCGCGGCCGCGGGCGATCCGGTGATCGCCGGGATGATGTGGGCGGCGGTGCTGCGGGTCGATGGCGCGCCCGCGGCATTCTCGTTCGATCTCCATGCCGGCCCGCTCAAATATGCGATCGCCAACAGCTACGACCCCGCCTTCGCCAAGCATTCGCCGGGCAAATTGCTCTATTACCGCAACCTCGTTCGGGGGATCGAGGACGGCATCACCACCGTCGATTGGGGCGCCGGCGACAGCGGCTACAAGCGCGTGATCGGCGCCGAACGCGGCCCGGCGATCCGCGACTGGGTGTTCGTGCGGCCGGGACTGCCCGCGCTTGCCGGCAGGCTGCTGCGCGGGATGTGGCGGCGCAGCGGGCATGCCGAACCGGCCGTTCAGGCGGCGAAAGCCTCGGCGTCGATCGAATAAAGCAATTCGGCGGGCGCCATCGCCGCGGCCTTGAGACCC
This sequence comes from Sphingomonas sp., assembly GCA_030146605.1. Taxonomy (GTDB): domain Bacteria; phylum Pseudomonadota; class Alphaproteobacteria; order Sphingomonadales; family Sphingomonadaceae; genus Sphingomonas. Next base: position 976 of record JASLBO010000525.1, read on the forward strand.
ATGGCCTCGGGGACGATCTGCTCGACATAGAAGCGCGCCGCGGCGGCCTTCATCTTGAGAAAGGCCGGATCGCCTTCCGACCGTACCGCGATACGGCCCTGCTGCTCCATCAGCCAGCCGCAGGTGGCGACCGACAGCATCGTCAGGAACGGATAGCTCGCGGCAAGGCGGTCGTCGGTTTCGGCGCCGAGCAAATAGCGCCCGACATCCTCGCAGGCGTCGATCAGCCGGATGAGTTCGCGATCCTCGGCATCGCCGCGCATCTCGCCGAGCAGGCCGAACAGCATGCCGCCATTGTCCATCGAGAGCTTGCGGCCCACCAGATCCGCGGCCTGGATGCCGTTGGTGCCTTCATAGATCGGCGTGATCCGGGCGTCGCGGAAATGCTGGGCGGCGCCGGTCTCTTCGATATAGCCCATCCCGCCATGGACCTGCAGCCCCAGGCTGGCGACTTCGTTGCCGAGATGGGTGGCGTGCGCCTTGGCGAGCGGGGTGAGCAGTTCGACGCGCCCCTTGGCGGCGGCATCGCCGGCATGGCCGCGGTCGAGCTGGCCGAAGGCGTAATAAACGAGCGCGCGCGCGGCCTGGGTCTGCGCCTTCATCCGCAGCAGCATGCGGCGGACGTCGGGATGTTCGACGATCGCGGCGGGCGCGCCGGCGCGGACGCCCTGCACGCGGTCGCGGGCGTAAGCGACCGCGCGCTGGGTGGCGCGCTCGGCGACCTGGACGCCCTGCAGCCCGACATTGAGCCGGGCATTGTTCATCATCGTGAACATCGCGCGGATACCGCCATATTCGCCGCCGATAAGCTCGCCGATGCAATCGTCATGATCGCCGAAGCTGAGCACGCAGGTCGGCGAGGCGTGAAGCCCCATTTTGTGCTCGATCGAGACGGCGCGGACGTCGTTGGAGGTCCCGTCGGGACGGACTTTGGGGACGAGGAAGAGGGAGAGGCCCTTGGTCCCCGCGGGCGCATCGGGCGTGCGCGCGAGGACGAGGTGGACGATGTTGTCGGTCAGGTCGTGGTCACCGAACGAGATGAAGATCTTGGTGCCCTTGATCCGGAAACTGCCGTCGCCGACCGGCTCGGCCCTCGACTTGAGCGCGCCGACGTCCGAACCCGCCTGCGGCTCGGTGAGGTTCATCGTGCCGGTCCATTCGCCGGTGGCGAGTTTGGGCAGGTACAGCGCCTGCTGCTCGGGGGTCCCGTGATGCGCCAGCGCCTCGATCGCGCCGACGGTGAGGATCGGGGCGAGCGCGAAGCCCATATTGGCGGTGCCGAGCGTTTCGAGCACGGCGATCGACAGGCTGACCGGGAGGCCCTGTCCGCCATATTCGGCCGGCGAGCCGATCGTGCCCCAGCCGCCTTCGACATAGGCCCTGTAGGCCTCGGCATAGCCGGCGGGCATCGTCACCCCGCGCTCGCTCCATTTAGGGCCATCGGTGTCGCCGAGGCGATCGAGCGGCGCCCATTCGCCCGCGGCGAACTGGCCGGCGCCTTCGAGGACCGCATCGGTCATTTCGGCGGCCTCCGCGCTGATCTCGGCGAGGCGGACGATGGACTCGAGCACGAAGCGCTGCTCGGCGATGGCGGGGGTGAACATAGGGCCTCTCTTGTCGTCTTGTTTGCCGCGCTATAGCGCCCGTCGGGTGAACCCGACAAATCCCCGCATCTTACCCTACGGCGAGGCCGCGATCGCCGAAGCCGCCGCGCTGATTCGCGCCGGCGGATGCGTCGCGGTGCCGACCGAGACGGTGTACGGGCTCGCCGCCGACGCGAGCGATTCGCGCGCGGTGGCGGGGATTTACGCGGCCAAGGGGCGGCCGAGCTTCAACCCGCTGATCGTGCATGTCCCCGATCTTGAGGCGGCGGAAATCATCGCGGTGTTCGACGATGCGGCGCGCGATCTGGCGCGGCGTTTCTGGCCGGGACCGTTGACGCTGGTGCTGCCGGTGCGCCCGGAGGCGGGGATCGCATCGCTGGTAACGGCGGGGCTGGACACGATCGCGATCCGGGCGCCCGATCATCGCGCGATGCAGGCGCTGCTCGACGCGAGCGGGGTGCCACTGGCGGCGCCTTCGGCCAATCTCAGCGGGGGGATTTCGCCGACGCGCGCCGAGCATGTCGCGAAGAGCCTGATGGGGCGAATTCCGCTGGTGATCGACGATGGGCCGACGAGCGCGGGGATCGAGTCGACGATCGTGCAGGGCAAGGTGATCCTGCGGCCCGGACCGCTGACCCAGGCGGATCTGTTCCCCGGCGAAGCCCGGGGCCCGGTTTTGCACCAACCTAGGAGCATTACCGCGCCGGGGCAGCTCGACAGCCATTATGCGCCGGGCAAGCCGTTGCGGCTGAATGCGACGGTGCGGCGCGCGGGCGAGTGGCTGATCGGGTTCGGCGCGGTGCCGGGGGACGACACGCTGTCGATTCGCGGCGATCCGGCCGAGGCGGCGGCGAATCTGTTCGATGCACTACACCGGGCGGACGCGTCCGCAGCAGCGGCGATCGCCGTGGCGCCGGTGCCCGAGGGCGGGATCGGCATGGCGATCAACGACCGGCTAAGGCGGGCGGCGCATCCAAAATGAAATCCTCCCTCGCGCAGCGGGGGAGGTGGCACGCGCAGCGTGACGGAGGGGGCTTGGCCGCATGCAAGGCGCCCGTGGAGAGGCCCCCTCCGTCGCCTTCGGCGCCACCTCCCCCGGTCCCCGGGGGAGG
>JASLBO010000106.1 GCA_030146605.1 Sphingomonas sp.
CTCGCGCCGGGCTCAAGACCCGATTCGTCGGGAACGAGCAGCAGTCCGGCCGGGGAGTCGGTCAGATCGGCGATCGCCTTGACGATGCGTGCATCGAGCGGCGCCGCGCCATCGGGAGCACCCAGCGTGTCGGTGAAGCGCAGCCACTCGGCGCGATAGTCATAGCGGTGCCGGAAGAAGTGTTTGGCCAGCTTGACCTTGGTCCAGGCGCGCAGCCAGCCATTCGAGACGAGGGTAAGGATCGCGGCGGTCGATCCCAGCACGAACGCTGTCTGAAATACCCGCGCGCTGCTCCCGCCGACCGTCGCGAGCGCGCTGGTGGCGAGTGCCAGCAGCGCGAAATAGGCGCCGATCGCGACTAGCGACAAAGACTGATAGGCGACTGCGCGCGAGACCTGGACGTTGAGCTCGCCCTTGCGCTGGAGTGCGGTGACCATTGCCAGCGCTATCGCAATGGTCGCCACGCCACGTGCCGCGATCGATTGTGGATGCGGCTGAGCGCCGAGATATTCGGTGCAAAACAAGGCGAAATCAGCGAACCAAAGCCCGGCTACCGCCGCCACGATCCAGCGCAGGCCGCTGCCTGCCACGGGGTTGAGCGCAGAATGGAGCGCCTGCATCAGCACCAGTGCCGCGACCGCGACGAGCATGCGAAGCAACAATGCTGCGCTCTCGATCGGCTCGACCGCCTCGGGTCTCCCGACAGTCGCGGTGACGTGGAGCACCAGCGCGCCAATGCTGACGAGCGCGACGACGCCGTAGACAGTGCCGAGCGCCAGCGGCGGCCGCACGTTCGCATCGCGTCGGTGCAACGTGACCATGAAGCCCAGCCAGCCGAGATTGCGCAGCGTCTCGAAGATGCGCGTCGCGATCTCGCCTGCACCAATCCCTGCGACTGCCAGCGCCCAGAGCGCGGTCACCGCCAGCGCTGCCGCCAGCGGACGGCGGGGCAGCCCACTCGGAGCGCGTATGGTCCAAAGCGTGAGGCCGCCGAAAAGCAGCGCGGCCAAGGCGTGGCTCCACAGGATCAGCGTCGCCGTCATCAACGCGCACCCTCGGGGAACAGGACGACGCGGATCGTCTGGAGCAGGATCAGCAGGTCGAGGAAGGGCGAATAATTTTTGGCGTAGAACAGGTCGTATTCGAGTTTCTGGCGGCTATCCTCGATCGAGGCGCCATAAGGGTAATTGATCTGCGCCCAACCGGTGATGCCGGGCTTTACCATGTGGCGCTCGGCATAATAAGGCAGCTTCTGCTCGAGATCCTCGACGAACTGGGGGCGCTCGGGACGCGGTCCGACAAAGCTCATCTCGCCCTTGAGCACGCTCCAGCATTGCGGCAGTTCGTCCACGCGCAGCTTGCGGATTATCCGGCCGATGCGGGTGATGCGCGGATCGTCCTTCTCGGCCCAGACTGCCTTGCCGCCGATTTCGGCATCCTCGCGCATCGAGCGTAGTTTGATGACATCGAAGCCGACGCCGTAGAGGCCGACGCGGCGCTGGCGGTAGAATGCAGGGCCCTTGCTCTCGAAGCGGATCCCGATCGCAGTGACCAGTATGAGCGGGAGCGTCACGACCAGCAGGATCGAGCTTGCGGCGATGTCGAACAGCCGCTTGAACGCGCTTGAGACCATACGGCCCGACGAGAAACCGTCGGAGAAGATCAGCCAGCTCGGATTGACGCTGTCGAGATCCACGCGTCCGGTCTCGCGCTCAAGGAAAGTCGACGTGTCGTTGACATGAACGCCGGTGGTCTTGATCCGCAGCAGATCCTTGAGCGGCAGCGCGTTGCGGCGCTCTTCGAGCGCGAGCACGACTTCGCTGGCGTTGAGCAGCTCGACGTGGTCGGCGAGATTGTAGATCGCGTCGCGCGCAATCGCTTCGGGGATTACGCGGTTGGCTTCGCTCATCGCGACATAGCCGACCACTGCGAAGCCGGCGCCGGGCGCCTTGGAGAGCGTCTTCAACCGGGCGGCGCGCGGGCCGGCGCCGAGCACGACGATGCGCCGCTTGAAAGCCTGGCTCCCGAGCGTCTTGCCGAGCAAGATCCGCAGGAAGATCAATAGCACGACCGACGTGCCCATCGCGTAGAGCAGGTTCGAGCGCCAGAAACTGATCTCAGGGATCAGGAAATAGAGCACGCTGAGCCCGATCACACCGAGCGAGATCGCGACAATCAGCCGCGCGGTGGCGTAGCGTAGGGATTGTAGCGCATCGGCGCCGTAGACGCCTACGGCAATCATCGCCACTTCGATGAAAGCCGTGTAGCTGAGCAATTGCGGCGCGCGCTCGGCGATCGGGGATGCGCCCATACCCAGCTGATGCGCGCGCAGGATCCACCCCAGCTCGCCTGCCACCAGCAGCAGGACAAGATCGAGCAGGCCGAGCAGCAGCACGGCATTCGGCACGTAATGCTTGAACAGGCGGATCATGGCCGCCGCAGGACTAAAGGCTAAGTGTAAACAAATCCGACACGCATCGGCCGTGCAACGAAGATACCGCGGCCGGGGCGACCCGACGCAACCGTTTCGCCTCCACATCGTTTCAAACCGCCGGGCAACTACCTATATTCCAAGCCTGATGCAGGGAGCCGTTCGTCATGCCGGAAGCGAAGCCGATCATTCCCGTCATCCTCTCGGGAGGATCGGGGACTCGGCTGTGGCCATTGTCGCGCCCCGAGCAGCCCAAACAGCTGCTGCCGCTGACCGCCAAGGAGACGATGCTGCAGCTGACCGCGCTGCGCACCGCGGACGAGCGCTTCGCCAGACCGATCGTGGTCGCGAACGCACTTCATGCCGAGCAGGTGAAAGCACAACTGATCGAATCGGGGATCGATGTGCAGGCGCTGCTGCTTGAGCCGATCGGGCGTAACACTGCGCCCGCAATCGCGCTGGCTGCGCTCGCCGCGGGGGGCGGCAGCGATCCGATCCTTGTAATGCCGTCGGATCATGTGATTGCGGATGTCGATGCTTTCCACGCGGCGATCCAGGCCGCGCTCCCGCTCGTTCAGGAAGGATGGCTGGTCACCTTCGGGATCACGCCGGATACGGCCGAGACTGGCTATGGCTGGATCAAGGTCGGCGAACAGCTCGCCGATCGCGTCTACCGCGTCGATCGCTTTGTCGAGAAGCCCGCCCGGGACAAGGCGGAGGCGATGCTCGCCGCCGGCGACCATGCGTGGAATGGCGGCATCTTCCTGTTCCGCGCCGACATGTATCTGGGCGCATTGAGCGTCTATGCCCCCGCGATGCTGGTGGCGACGCAGCAGGCGATGGATCAGGCTCAGCGCGAGGGCACGCGCATTTGGCCCGAAGCCGAAGCCTTCGCCCGTTCCCCGTCCGACTCGATCGACTATGCGGTGATGGAGAAAGCCCCGCGGGTGGCGGTCGTTCCCGTGGCGATGGGTTGGAGCGACGTGGGCAGTTGGGACGCGCTGCACGCGATCAGCGAAGCCGATAGCGATGGCAATGTACACCGCGGCGAAGTGATTGCGATCGAGACCACCAACTGCCTGGTGCGCAGCGAACCCGGCAAGCGCGTGGCACTGGTCGGAGTCAGCGATTTGATCGTGGTGGCAGCAGGCGACGACGTGATCGTACTCCCGCGGGGACGAAGCCAGGAAGTCAGGAAGATCGTGGAAGCGATGAAGCGGTGATACGCGGGCGGGTGGGGCACAAGGCCGTTACCCGCCCGATTTGCATGTCGGCGCGGCGACCACCCCATCAGATGAGGAGCGCCTCCGCCTGATCGAGCGTGTCCCTGAAGGTCGCGAACAGCGCCTGATAGGGCGCCGGCGATGCCATATACCTCGCGGCGGCAATGCAGGTGGCGTACTGATACACGTAGAAGCTGTTGTAGAAGTGCGGGATGAACGCCCATTCATTCCCATAGGCCGGATCGAGATCCATTTTCGCGTCATGATAGCGCTTCAGCAGATCGAAATAGACCTCGGTGAACTTCCGTCCCGACAGACCCTCGCCCGCCTCGGCGAGATCGTGCGCTTTCAGTTCGAACTCGGCAAACATCGTCTGGCGGTAGAAAGTGCCGCGGAAATTCTCCATCTGCTGGCCAAGATAGAAGAGCTTCTCTTCCCTGCTTCTTGCGTTCTTGAGCATATGGGCGACGAGCAATTGCTCGTTTAGCGCGGAAGCGATCTCCGCGAGGAAGATCGGGTAATCGGCCTTCTCATAGGCTGTGCCGCATTGGCGAGCAGCGAGTGAAGAGCATGGCCCCATTCGTGGGCATAGGTGCTCAGCCCGTCATATTTCTCCGACGGTTGAGCAAGATACGGATGCACTTCATATGCGCCGGGGTTCATATAGGCACCGGGACGCTTGCCCGGACGGGGCCACGGATCCATCCATTTCGCCGAAGTCGCTCGGGCAATGCGCGTCTGGTAATCAGGGTCGAGGGGTTTGACTGCCTCGAGCGTTAGCGTGCGCATCTGGTCCAGGCTGAAGGGGCGGTCGAGCGACACCAAAGGCGGATAGATGTCGTAATAAGCGATGTCTGGCAGTTCGAGCATCCGCCGGCGCAGGTCGAAACAACGATGTAGCTGAGGCAGGCCTTTGTTCGCCTCGGCCACGAGCGTTCGATACACGGCTTCGGGGACGTTGTTGCCGGAGAGCGGGGCCGCCAGCGAAGTCGGATAGTTCCGCGCCTTGGCATAGAAGATGTCGCTCTTGACCTTGGCGTTGTAGGTCGCGCCGAACGAGTTCTGGAACTTGCCGTGCGCGGTCCAAAAGGCGTCGAACACCGCCTTGCGGTCGGTGCGGTTGGGCGCGTCGCGGTTGAGCGTATAGCCTTGGCTGTCCAGCCGGATTTCCTTGCCGTCGGACAGCCGGATCGTCGGCCACGGGATGTCGGACGAGCGGAGCTGGCCCGCAATCTCGCCCGGGGCCCGGAGCGGTGCGCCCGCTAGGATCGCTTCGCCCTCCGGTGAGAGCGTATGCCCGGACTGATGGACGATGTTGGCGGGGTAGAAGTCGAAGCGGGTCTTGAGAGTTGGACTGGCCGCGATGAAGCGGTCGATCTTCGGCTGCCCGACCGCCAGGATCTCCGGTGAGAACCAGGCGGTTGCCTCCCCGGATGCAGTGTAGAGGTCGATCGCCTGCGCCTGCTTCTCCTGATAGGCCGCGATGCGGACGTCTTCGTCGGCCTTCAGGCTCACATAGGTGTAGATGCGCCCGATCGTCTTGCCGAGATCGGACTGGAGGATCAGCGCTTCGGCCAGTGTCTCCGCGCTCTCGCCGAGCCGTCCCCTATACTTTGCGATTGCCGGGAGCGCCTCCAGGGCGCGCTTGCGAGCCTCGTCCCATGCATCATCGCCGGGATAGATCTCGGTCAGATCCCATGCGGCGACGCCGGCCTGGGCAGTGCCTTGCGCCCAGCCCGGAGCCGACAGAACGAGAGTCGCAAGCGCGCCGGCAGCCAGCGCTTCGCGGCGGGAGAGTTTGGTCAACACGGCTCCCCCGAAGAGCGCGTCGACGGGCTCGACGCATGGTTGGAGGCCGGCAATCTGTCGCGCTTTTTCCAGCAAGGGAAGCGCTTTGTTGCTCTAGGGGTCCAACACACCGGGTCCCCGAGCGGCGCGACGTGCGTCGCGATACTCGGCGCGCGAGATGACTACCCAGTTGCGCTTGGCGCGACGGCGCATGGGCGTCCCGCAGAAGCGGCACTTGCTGACGAACCGCTCGTCGGCTCCAGCTCGCTCGATATGTTTTTCCGAGCGATCATGCTTTCCAAAGAAGCAGCGAAATCGTCCGGCAACCCAATTGAACACCTGTGCACACCTCTACTCGATACACCGCCCGCGTTCCCCAATCCCGCTCCTGAGGTCAAGCCAGCGGGGCGCGTTCGTCGCAAAGTTTGTTGCAAAAATGCAAAAGGGCCGGGTTTCCCCGGCCCTTCGCATGTCGACTGAGCGAGGACTTAGAAGTCCATGCCGCCCATGCCGCCCATGCCGCCGCCGCCCATCGGCATAGCGGGCTTGTCGTCCGGCAGCTCGCTCACCGCCGCTTCGGTGGTGATGAGCAGGCCAGCGACCGACGCCGCGTTCTGCAGCGCGGTGCGGACGACCTTGGTCGGGTCGATCACGCCGGCAGTGACGAGGTTCTCGTAGACGTCGGTCGAGGCATTGAAGCCGTACGACGTGTCGGACTGGTCGAGCAGCTTGCCCGAGACGACGGCGCCGTCATGACCGGCGTTCGCCGCGATCTGGCGAACCAGTGCGGTTAGCGACTTGCGGACGATGTCCACGCCGCGGGTCTGGTCCTCGTTAATGCCCTTGAGGCCGTCGAGAGCCTTGGTCGCGTACAGCAGAGCCGTGCCGCCGCCGGGGACGATGCCTTCTTCGACGGCTGCGCGGGTTGCGTGCAGTGCGTCGTCGACGCGGTCCTTGCGCTCCTTGACCTCGACTTCCGAAGCACCACCGACCTTGATCACGGCAACGCCGCCGGCGAGCTTGGCGAGACGCTCCTGGAGCTTCTCACGGTCGTAATCGCTGGTGGTGTTCTCGATCTGCTGGCGGATCGCATCGGTGCGACCCTTGATCGCGTCGTGCTCACCCGCACCGTCGACGATGGTGGTGTTGTCCTTGTCGATCGAGACGCGCTTGGCGGTGCCGAGCATGCCAAGCGTGACCGACTCGAGCTTGATGCCGAGATCTTCCGAGATGACTTCGCCCTTGGTCAGGATCGCGATGTCCTCGAGCATCGCCTTGCGGCGATCGCCGAAGCCCGGTGCCTTGACCGCTGCGACCTTGAGGCCGCCGCGCAGCTTGTTGACGACGAGCGTGGCCAGAGCCTCGCCCTCGATGTCCTCGGCGATGATCAGCAGCGGGCGGCCCGACTGGACGACCGCTTCGAGGATCGGAAGCATCGCCTGCAGGTTCGACAGCTTCTTCTCGTGGATCAGGATGTACGGATCGGCGAGTTCGACCGTCATCTTCTCCGGGTTGGTGATGAAGTAAGGCGACAGATAGCCGCGGTCGAACTGCATGCCTTCGACGACGTCGAGCTCGAAATCGAGACCCTTGGCTTCCTCGACGGTGATCACGCCTTCCTTGCCGACCTTTTCCATCGCCTCGGCGATCTTCTCGCCGACGACGGTGTCGCCATTGGCCGAGATGATGCCGACCTGGGCGATCTCGTTGGTGCCCGAAACCGGCTTCGAACGCGACTTGATGTCCTCGACGACCTTGATGACCGCGAGATCGATGCCGCGCTTGAGGTCCATCGGGTTCATGCCCGCGGCAACCGACTTCATGCCTTCACGGACAATCGCCTGGGCAAGCACGGTAGCGGTGGTGGTGCCGTCACCGGCAACGTCGTTGGTCTTCGAAGCGACTTCGCGGACCATCTGCGCGCCCATGTTCTCGAACTTGTCCTTGAGTTCGATTTCCTTGGCGACGGTAACGCCGTCCTTGGTGATGCGGGGCGCACCGAACGACTTGTCGATCACGACGTTGCGGCCCTTCGGCCCCAGCGTGACCTTGACTGCGTCGGCGAGGATATCGACACCGCGCAGGATGCGTTCGCGCGCGTCGCGGCTGAACTTAACGTCCTTAGCTGCCATTTTCTGTACCTTCTCGTTTGTAGGCGTTGCCGCCTTTAACTTCGCACTTTTCCTGCACTTCTTGAATGAAAGTTGCGGGAAATTGTTCGGAAATTGCTTAGCCGAGGATCCCGAGAATGTCGGATTCCTTCATGATGAGGAGATCCTCACCATTGACCTTGACCTCGGTGCCCGACCATTTGCCGAACAGGATGCGGTCACCGGCCTTGACGTCGAGCGGGGTCACCTTGCCGTCCTCGGCCCTGGTGCCGGTGCCGACAGAAACGACTTCGCCTTCCTGCGGCTTTTCCTTGGCAGTGTCGGGGATGATGATCCCGCCGGCGGTCTTCTCTTCGGCTTCGACACGACGGACGAGCACGCGGTCATGCAACGGACGAAAGCTCATTGCGCTGCGATCCTCTACTTGGTTGAACAGGGTTTAGCACTCACTTGGCGCGAGTGCTAACGAAGCGGGATATGCGCAGGCGAAGGGGATTCGTCAACCGGTTCGGCTGCGAAATCTTTGGTGGAGCGCCGCTTTAGTCAGCCGCGCGTGGCGAGCAGACGCTGGATCGCGGCGGCGACGCTGGGGAAGGTCTCGTTGACATCGCTTGATACCTTATCGCGAAGCACCGGCTGGGAGCCGTCGAGGTTCACCGTAAACAGGTCGATGTCGGTTTCGCCGAGCACCAGATACCCCTCGTGCCCCGGACCCTCGCGCCACAGCCGATTAGCGGCGACGAGGCCTTGCCAGAAGCCCGCAGGGCCGGGGTTCGCCTCGCTCTGCCAGCTGCCGTAGAGCACGAGTCCGTCGAAATCCACGCCGTCCGATCGGCGCAGCAGCGCGGCATAATCGTCAGGCAAGGTCGCGCCGAATTCGCGCTGGAGCGCTGCGCGCAAAGCCGCGATCCGGCTCTCGTCGGCGCCCGCCTGGACGATCTCGCCGACCGCCACCTGCGCGTCGCGCGCCGCCACTATCACTGCGTCCATGCCATCATCTCCGGCCATCAGCGTTCAGCTTCCCGTGCGATCCCCTACGGCGTCGGAGGATAGACGAAGCCGCGCGGGATCGGGAAGTCTATCTGCCGGCTCTGCCCGACATCGAGATCGCCGACCAAAGTGCGCTGGGCATTGGTGAGCGCGATGTGATGCGGATCGTTGCGGATCAGCACGAGATTGTCGAAGCTGTTGGTACCGCCGTCGTCGAGCGGGAGCTTGTGGTGGACCTGCCAACCCTGCGGCACCCGGCCCGAAGCGATGCGATCGATCGCCGCCTGATCGAGCCCAGCGCGGCGCATCGCGTCGACCTTGGCTGGGTCGTCAGCGAGATCGCGCAGGAAGTCGCCGCGCACGGTCGAGTCGAAGTCGCGGCGAAGCGCCTGATATTCGATCCGGTCGCGCTTCACATAATTGACGGGAACCGCGTCGACCCCGCGCAGCTCGACGGTCTGGCCGCGTACCCTGCCCTGATAGATGCCCTCGTCGGCCTGGCGCACGCCGGCGCCGAAGAACTCGTCGAGCTGGCCCTTCATCCGGTTGATCGCGTCGCGCGCGCTGGCGGGAAGCGCGTCGATCGCGCCTTGCGGAATCGCATCCACTGCGTTCTTCACCTGACGCAGCGCCGGCTCGAGCGCGCCGCGCAGCGCCGGATTGGCGACGACCGCCGCGACCGAGTCGCTGACCGTCTGCGTCCATTTGCCGACCTTGCCGGCCTTGGCCGCATCGCCGAGATAGGGAAGGATCCCGGCGGCCGACAGCACTCCGTTGAGCGCGTGGCCGCCGGCATCGCCCCAATCGCCGGAGAAGAGCGAGCCGATCGCGCGGCCGGCCGAGATGACCGTGTTGCTGCCATCTGATATTGGCGTCGGCTCGATGATCCCGGTGATGTCGAGCGCGAGCTGGGTGAGATCGAGTCCGAGCTGCACCGGATCGGGGCCGGTGTCGTTCGCCGGGGCCGGCGAGGTGGTGCCCCCGCCGTCGAGCGTGCGAGCGAGCTCGCCGCGTTCGACCGGTGTCAAATTGCGGTCGATCTCGGCCTCGACCCAGCCAGCGGATTGAGGGCTTTCCTGCCGAACGCGCTCGATGCTGGCGGCGACGCCCTGCACATCCACACCGCCGTCCGGCAGGCGGTTCGCGCTGATCGCGAGTTGGGCCTGCGTCGCGATCTGCGGCGAGGGCGGACCGATCGGATTGTCGGCACTGGAGCGGGCGGGATCGACCATGCGGGCCTCCGTGGCTGGCGCTTCATCTCTTAGGCTTTGCGGGTGCGGGCGGCTGTAATCGATTCGGTTACGAAGCTCTTCTCCCTCTCCCCGCCCGCCGGAGAGGGAGTTTGTTTGCCGCGCGGCTCTAACAGGCGTACATTCGCGTCACCGGGGATATTGAAGGAGCGCGTCATGACTGTCGCTCGTATCGACGCTGCCGGGCGCCCTGCAGAGGCGTTCGAGGTTCGCAATATCACTGCCGCCGACCTGCGCGATTCGCTTCGCCAGGGCTGGGGCGATTTTCTCGAACATCGCGGCGACCTGCTGTTCGTCGGGATCATCTATCCGGTGGTCGGCTTCGCGGTGGCCGCAGTGGCGTTGCAGGATTCGCTGGTTCCCTTGTTCTTCCCTCTGGCGGCCGGAGTCGGGCTGTTGGGCCCCGCGGTGGCCGGAGGCTTTTACGAGCTGGCGCGGCGGCGCGAGCAGGGGCTGGAATCAGGCTGGTCGCATTTCTTCGACGTCGTCCGCCGCCCCTCGTTCGACGCGTTTCTCGCGGTGGCGATGCTGTTGCTGGTACTGTTCTTCGCGTGGCTGGCGGTCGCCGCGGGACTTTACGTCGCGTTGATGGGAGTTGCCGCGCCTGAAAGCCTCGCTGCGTTCGGCGCCCGGCTGTTCACCACGCCGGAGGGTTGGGCACTGATCCTGCTCGGCAATCTTGCCGGATTGGCCTTCGCCGCGGCGGTGCTGACGGTGAGCGTGGTGGCGATGCCGATGCTGGTCGACAAGAATGTCGATGCGCGCACCGCGGTCCATGTCTCGCGAATGGCAGTCGCGGCCAACAAGGGTGCGATGCTGCGCTGGGGTATTCTGGTAGCGGCGCTGCTGGTGCTGGGCTCGATCCCGTTCTTCGTCGGGCTGGCGGTGGTGCTTCCGGTGCTCGGCTATGCGACCTGGCATCTCTATACCCGGCTGGTGGTGCGCTGACCCTTCTGTATTGGGGATATAATACACAAGCCGTTTACTCGCCTCGCGCCATCCGGTAGCAGGAGCCTGCAATCGAGGGAGCGGCGCAGGTGAAACTGGTTCGGGGCGCGTGGAAAATTCTGGTCGGGATCAAGGACTTCCTTGTTCTCGTCCTGATGCTGTTGTTCTTCGCGGGGCTGTTCGCAGCGCTTTCGTACAAGCCCAACAAGGCCGCGGTGACCGACGGCGCACTGGTCGTCGCGCTCGACGGTACGCTGGTCGAGCAAGCTGAGGAGGCCGATCCGTTCGCGCGGCTGGGCGGCGGCGAGGTGACGAAGCAGCATCAGCTGCGCGACGTCCTGCGTGCCCTCGATACCGCGCGGACCGACAATCGGGTCAAGGCCGTGGTGCTCGACCTCGATCGTTTCATGGGCGGTTATCCCGCGGCTGTCACCGAAGTGGCGGAGGCGATCGGCAAGGTGCGCGCGAGCGGCAAGAAGGTGCTCGCTTATGCCACCGGCTATAGCGACGACAGCTATGCGCTCGCCGCGAATGCAAGTGAGATCTGGGTGAATCCTCTCGGCGGCACGCTGTTCGCGGGGCCGGGTGGCACGCAGCTTTACTACAAGGGCTTGATGGACAAGCTCGGCGTCAATGCGCACGTCTACAAGGTCGGCAAGTTCAAGTCGGCGGTCGAGCCCTATATCCGCAGCGACATGTCGCCCGAGGCGCGTGCCGCGAACGACGCGCTGTACGGCGCGCTTTTTGCGCAATGGCGCGAGGGCGTCGCCAAGGCGCGGCCAAAGGCACGGATCGCGGATTATATCGCCAAGCCGGATGAGGTCGTGGCGGGTGCCCGGGGCGACATCGCCGCGTCGAACCTCGCTTACGGGCTGGTCGACAAGGCCGGCGACCGGCTGGCGTTCGGCAAGCGCGTCGCCGAAATCGCGGGTGCGCCTGCCGGCAAGCCGGCGGGAAGCTTCAAGGCGATCAAGCTGGCCGACTGGATCGCCGCGAATCCGGTGGCGAGGGGGGGCGAAGGGATCGGCGTGATCACCGTCGCGGGCGAGATCGTCGACGGCAAAGCGGGACCGGGCCGCGCGGGCGGCGACAGCGTCACTTCGCTGCTGCTCAAGGGGCTCGCCGAAAAGAAATTGAAGGCGCTGGTGGTGCGGGTCGATTCGCCCGGCGGATCGGCAATGGCCTCGGAACAGATCCGCCAGGCGATCCTGCAGGCCAAGGCGCAAGGTCTGCCGGTGGTGGTTTCGATGGGCAGCCTCGCGGCGAGCGGCGGCTATTGGGTCGCGACTGCCGGCGACACGATCTTTGCCGAGCCGTCGACGATCACCGGCTCGATCGGCATCTTCGGGGTGATCCCTTCGTTCGAGAACAGCCTCGCCAAAATCGGGGTGACCAGCGACGGGGTACGGACCACGCCGCTGTCAGGCCAGCCCGACGTGATGGGCGGGATCAACCCGGTCACCGATCGCATCCTGCAGGCGGCGATCGAGGCGGGCTATGGCCGCTTCGTCAATCTCGTCGCGCAGGCCCGCAAATTGACGCCGCAACGCGTCGACGAGATCGGGCAGGGCCGGGTGTGGATCGGCGGGGTGGCGCACCAGCTCAAGCTGGTCGACCGCTTCGGCGGGATCGACGCGGCGATCGCCGAGGCTGCGAAGCGCGCGAAGCTCGATCCGGCCAAGGTGCACCCCGTGTATCTCGAGAAGCCGCCAAGCGCGTGGATGCAGTTCGCCGCGTCACTGGCGGGAGGCGAGGATGAAGACGAATGGGCGGATCAGCCCGCAGGGGCCGACCTCTATGGCCGGATCGCGCAGGAGCGGCGGGCCTTGCTCGGCCAGGCGCTCGGCGATGCCCGGCGGCTGGCGCTGGGAGGATCGGTGCAGGCGCGCTGCCTCGAATGCATGGGGCTGGCGCCCGCGGTGGTGCGGGCGGAGGACAAAAGCCTGCTCGACCTGCTCATCGCGAGGATCGGATTGTGATCGCCATTCGAGCGGCAACGCCGGAAGACGCAATCGCAATCGCGGCGATCTATGCGCCGCACGTGCTGACCGGGACCGCCTCGTTCGAGATCGATCCGCCCGACGCGCGCGCGATGCGCACGCGTATGGCCGCGAGCGACGGGCTCTATCCGTGGCTGGTGGCGACCACCGGCGACCCCGATGGCGGAGTGATCGGCTATGCCTATGCGAGCAAGTTCCGTGATCGGCCAGCCTATCGCTATGTCTGCGAGACTTCGATCTACCTGACCGACGCCTCGAACGGTTCGGGCGTGGGCCGGCTGCTCTACGAGGCGTTGATCGATACGCTGCGCGCGCAGGGCTTCGTCCATGCAATCGGCGCGATCACGCTGCCCAACGATCGTTCGATCAAGCTGCACGAAGCGACGGGCTTCCGCCGCGCGGGGGTGTACCGCGAAGTGGGCTTCAAGCACGGCCAGTGGATCGATGTCGGCTTCTGGCAATGCGAACTCAATGCGCCGGTCGTGCCGCCGGTAGAGCCGAAGAAGTTCAGCGATGTCGGAGTGGTGCGGGGCTGAGCCTATCGCCCGCCGCGATAGGCCGGCAGATGCAGCTTCCAGACGATCGCGGCGGCGCGCAGCGCGAAGCCGGCGGCGGCAGCGATCAGGCCGGCGGCGAGCGGCGTCAGTCCGGCGAGGCTCAGCCCGACATAGATCGAAGAGGCCAATGCCGCCGCGGTGACGTAGAGCTCGGGGCGCATCAGGATCGAGGGCTCGCCAACCAGCACGTCGCGGATGATCCCGCCGAGACACGCGGTCAATACGCCCATCAATGCGGCGGGGACGGGCGGGATGCCGTAGCCGAGCGCCTTGGCGGCGCCGAACGCGGCATAAGCGGCGAGGCCAAGCGCATCGAGCCAGTCGAAGGTGCGATCGCTCCACCAGCGCTGAGGGGTAAGCCAGACCGCCGTTGCCACTGCGAGGATCAGCGTAGCGAAGGTCGCGTCATGCACCCAGAATACCGGCGCGCCGATCAGCAGGTCGCGCACCGTGCCGCCGCCGACCCCGGTGATCAGCGCGAAGAATGCCACGGTGACGAAGGTCTGTGCGCGACGCGTGGCGGAGAGCGCACCGGTGGCAGCGAACACCGCAATGCCGAACAGGTCGAGCACGGGAAGGATCGGGCCGATCTGGGCGGCGACTTGCGCTTGCATGCCGGCTTTGTCTCCTGTCGGCGCGAACAGGTCAAACGCAGGGTGGCGGCACGCCGCACACTGCGGCTATTACGGCGCGCATGCATCGGACTGAATCGCCGTTGATCGCCATCGCCGTCTGCCTCGCCGCGCTTGCCGGCTTCGTCGACGCACTCGCCTTTACCAGCCTGGGCGGGTTCTTCGCCTCGTTCATGAGCGGCAATTCGACTCGGCTCGGCGTGGGGCTGAGGCAGGGGATCGGCAGCGACGCCGCAGTCGCGGGCGGCCTGATCTTGAGCTTCGTCGGCGGGGTGATCGTGTCCAGCGTGCTGGTTCGCGCCGCGGGCGAGCGGCACAAGACCGCGGTGATGGCGATGGTGACCGCGTTGCTGACGCTGGCCGCGATCGTCGCGACGGTGGCGCCGGGGCCGCTGGTGCTCGTCCTGCTCGCGGCGGCGATGGGCACCGAGAACGGCGTGTTCAACCGCGACGGCGAAGTGACGATCGGGCTGACCTATATGACTGGATCGCTGGTGCGGATCGGCCAGAAGCTCGGCGGTGCGCTGATGGGGGATGCGGATCGCTGGGGCTGGGTGCCCTATGTTGCCTTGTGGCTCGGCTTCCTCGCCGGGGCAGTCTCTGGCGCTGCGGGCCAGCTGCTTTGGGGATGGGATGCCCTGTGGCTTGCGGCGCTGATCGCGGCGGGGCTGACCGTGGCGATTGCGCGGCTGACAGGTCGCCCGGTGGTCCGCAAGACGGCTAGCGTCGATTCCTAAGTTGAAGCGGGTCAGTTCCCCTGCGAAAGCAGGGGCCCAGGAGCCGAGAGCGCTCCGCTTGTGGCCTTGGCCTGCGCCGGGGAACCGAAAGTGGCTACCAGCCGAAGCGGTCCAGCATCGCGCGCGCCTCGGCGGCGGGCATCCGCGCGATCAGCACGCGCATCGTTGCGCCACCCACCAGCGTACCCGCGTGCCAATAGCTCCAATCGACAACCTGATTGTCCCGCACGCTGACTTGCTGGCCCTGGATGAAGCCGGGCGCGCGCGGCACGTTGAGCAGGCGCGCGACCGTCACGTCGCCCTTGTGTGCGATGACTTCGGCCCAGATGAATTCGGACGGCGCACCGGGGAGCAGGTCATATTTGATCATGTACCCGCCCTCGTCGGGGCCGGGCGCAGTGGCGTGGCCGAAAAAGACCGGAAGCCCGGCGCGCGCCGTGGCGATCGCCGCGGCCATCTCGGGATCGCCTGCGGGAACGGCGATCGTCGCGTCCTGCGGCGCCGGCGCGAGCGGCGCGGCGAGCCAGAGCAGCGCCGCGCCGAACGGCATCAGACGTGGATCGGCTTGCCGAGCACGGACATTGCGGCTTCCTTGATCGCCTCGCTGTGCGTGGGATGCGCGTGGCAGGTATAAGCGATGTCCTCGGACGTCGCGCCGAACTCCATCGCCTGCGCGACTTGCGCGATCATCGTGCCGGCAGGCGCGGTGATGATCCAGGCGCCGAGCACGCGATCGGTCTTGGCGTCGGCGATCACCTTCACCCAGCCGACCGTATCGTCGATCGCCTTGGCGCGGCTGTTGCCCGCCATCGGGAACTTGCCGACCTTGACCTCACCCTTTTCGCGCGCCTGCTCCTCGGTCAGGCCGACGCCGGCAATCTCGGGATGGGTATAGACGACGCTCGGGATGACATCATGGTTCACGATCCCGGTGAGGCCGGCGATGTTCTCCGCGACAGCGATGCCTTCGTCCTCCGCCTTGTGCGCGAGCATCGGACCGGGGATGACGTCGCCGATCGCCCAGACGCCGTCGACCTTGGTGCGGAAGCTGTGGTCGGTCTCGATCTGGCCGCGCTTGTTCACTTCGAGGCCGATCTTGTCGAGACCGAGACCTTCGGTGTTGGGCCGGCGGCCGATCGAAACGAGCACGGCATCGGCCTCGATGATCTCCGCGGTACCGCCCGCAGCGGGCTCGACCGTCACGGTCGCCTTGCCATTATTGACGGTGACGCCGGTGACCTTGGTCGAGAGCTTGATCGCCATGCCCTGCTTCTTGAAGATCTTGGCCGCTTCCTTGCGGACCTCGCCGTCCATGCCCGGCAGGAGCTGATCGAGGAACTCGACCACGGTGACCTTGGCGCCGAGGCGCTGCCACACCGAGCCGAGCTCGAGCCCGATCACGCCGCCGCCGATCACGACCATGTGCTCGGGGACCTTGTCGAGCGCGATCGCGCCGGTCGAATCGACGACGATCTTCTGGTCGATCTCGACGCCGGGGAGCGGTGTGACCGACGAGCCGCTGGCGATGACGATGTTCTTCGCGGTGACTTTCCGCTCGCCGACCTGAACGGTGTGCGCGTCGACGAAAGTGCCGAGGCCCTTTACCCATTCGACCTTGTTCTTCTTGAACAGGAACTCGATGCCGCCGGTGAGGCCGGTGACGGCCTTGGCCTTGTCGGCCATCATCGCCGGCAGATCGAGCTCGACGCTGCCGAGCTTGACGCCGTGCTTGGCGAGCGCGCCCGAAGCGGCTTCGTAGAACTTCTCGGAGGCGTTGAGCAACGCCTTGGACGGGATGCAGCCGACGTTGAGGCAGGTGCCGCCCAGCGCCTCGCGGCTCTCGACGCAGCCGGTGCGCAAGCCGAGCTGCGCGGCGCGGATCGCGGCGACATAGCCGCCGGGGCCAGAGCCGATCACGAGGACGTCGAAGTCGTATTCAGCCATTTTGCTTCTCACCTTTCAAGCGATTGCGCTTCGCCGCGACCAAGTCGCGAGTAAATCCGATCATCGCCTGTAGCTGCCCTCGGGTCAGGTCTGGATAATCAACGAGTATGTCATCGAAAGAGCTGCCTCCCTCGATCAAGCCGAGCAGATGATCGATATAGTGTCGGGTGCCGGCAATTCGAACTTTACCCATGCAGGTATGATCATCAGTGACAATGATACCGTCCCAAGGGGTTCGCTCCGGTGCCTTGCTCATGATCCGATCAAACCCGTACCGCATATGCAGCGGCGACGAATATGATAGCAGCTACCGAAACGCCGATAAGCGCAGCTCGCCCAACCGGCAGCCCCCGCACAGGTTCTCGAGGCAAAAGGAGAACTACCACGTTCGACCCTAGCAACCCGACGAAGGTTAGGCTTAGTGCAGGCCACCAAGGATTGTTGTTCCATAACCAAACTAAAGCCGCAGCGAGGCAAACCCACATAGCGAGGAGAGCTAACACGCCCTACCAAACTCGACGCTCATCAAGCGGATATATTCCCAGTATCGCTGATCGCCGACTTACACCATGAGAAGCAACTGAGGCGGCTAACCCGATCGAAGCTAGAATGGCACCGATCAGGTTCTCCATGATATCCCTCTCAGCCTCACAGATCGATCAGCAGTCTCGTCGGATCCTCGATAGCATTTTTGAGCGCGACGAGGAACGTCACGGCTTCGCGGCCATCGACCAGGCGGTGATCGTATGACAGCGCCAGATACATCATCGGGCGGACGACGACCTGACCGTCGCGAACCACCGGGCGGTCCTCGATGCGATGGAGGCCGAGCACGGCGCTCTGCGGCGGGTTGATGATCGGAGTCGACATCAGCGAGCCGAACACGCCGCCGTTGGAGATGGTGAAGGTGCCGCCCTTCATCTCGTCCATCTTGAGCGTGCCTTCCTTGGCGCGC
>JASLBO010000157.1 GCA_030146605.1 Sphingomonas sp.
CGCGCTGCGCGGTCGCCTCCGCATCGGCGGCGGCGCGCTCGCCCTCGGCGGCGATCGCCAGCCAGCCCATCAGCACCGCGCCGACGACGATCATCACGCCGAACAGCATGAGGATGCGCGACGCGAAGCTGGAATTGTCGATCAGGTCGCTGGCGGCCTGCGTCCGGTCCCGCAGCAGCAGGCGCTCGCTGTCGACGATGCGGGTCAGCAGCATTTCGACAGCCTGGCGCGCGGGGCTCTGCCGTACCCGATAATAGCTGCCCCAGGCGTCCTTGTGGCGGTTGTACGTCGAATAGAGCGCGGTCTCGGCCAGTTCGCGGCCGCGCGCTTCGAAGGCGTTGCGAAGCTGCGCGATCTGCGCCTGTTGGCGCGGGCTGTCGCGCGTGAGTTGCTGAAGCCGGGTGAGCTGCTCGGCGGCGCGCCCCCATTGACTCGAATATTGCTGGCCAAGCGTCCTGTCGGCGCTGACCACATAGCGTCCCAGCGCCGCCTCGGCCGCCGAGATCGCACCCGAAAGCTGGTTGGCGCGGATCACGACTTCGTAGGTATGCTGCTGCCGCGCGACGGCGCGGTCGCGCTCCTGGTCGGTGCGCTGCTGGAGCACGATGACCGCAGCGAGCACGCCGATCCCGAGCAGCGCAAGCAGAGCCAGCAAAAGCAGGCGCCAGTTGGTCACGCGACGAACGCGCTCCAGCGCTATGCCCTGCCCCTCACTCATATATATGAATTTAGGGGAGGTTTACAATGGAAGGAAGCGGTTCCTTTCGGCTCAGCCGATCGCGCCCACGCTTTGGCCCGCAACATGGAACATTTGGAGGATTCGTTTCACCTGCTCACTGCTATGCTCGGCGCAAAGCGAGCAGCGCAGCAGATAGGTGCCGGCCGGGGTGGCGGGGGGGCGCGCCATGTTGACGTACAACCCGCCGTCGAGCAGCGCCTGCCACATCATCACCGCTTGCTCCTGATCCTCGAGGATCACTGCGATGATCGCACTGTCAGGCGCCTCGGTGCCGAGACGGAATCCCATTTCCTTGAGCCCGCCGTGCAAGGTCCGGGCATTCTCCCAGAGATGCTGGCGCTTGTTGTGTGCATGGCGGAGCTTGCGGATCGACATTGCCGCGGTGGCGACGACCGAGGGCGGCAGCGACGCGGTGAAGATATAGGGCCGGCATGCGAGGCGAATCGCCTCGAATTTCGGGTGATTCGAGACGCAAAAGCCCCCGACTGTCCCGACCGACTTGGAGAAGGTCCCGACGATGAAGTCAACATCCCCTTCACACCCCTGAGCCTCATATACCCCGCGCCCGTTGGGTCCGAAGAAGCCCATCGAATGCGCCTCGTCCGAAAGCACCATCGCATCGTGCTTCTTGGCGACTGCGACCATCTCCCGGAGCGGTGCGACGTCGCCGAGCATCGAATAGACGCCTTCGAGCACCACCAATTTGCCCGCCTCCTTCGGCAGCCGCCCGAGACGCTTGTCGAGATCCTCGATATCATTGTGACGGAAGCGGACGATCTCGGCATTGCCCTGCTTGCAGCCATCGTAGATCGAGGCGTGGCTATCGGCGTCGAGGATGACGTACTCGCCCTTCCCCGCCAGCGTCGAGATCATGCCGAGATTGGCCATATACCCGGTCGAGAAGACGATCGCGCCGGTGGTACCGTAGAATTCGCGCAGCGCTTCCTCGACATCCATATGGTCGCGGAAGGTGCCGTTGAGCATGCGGCTGCCGTTGGTGCCCGAACCGAACTGATCGAGTGCGTCCTTGCCGGCCTGGATCACATCGGGGTCGAAAGTCATGCCCATATAATTGTAGGTGCCGAGCAGGATCGTGTCCTTGCCGTTGATCACCGCCTCGGTCGGCGACTTCACCTGATCCATCACGATCGCGAAGGGATCGGTGACGCCGCTGTCGAGCAACGCGCGGCGCTCGGCGATGAGGCCATCGAACTTGCTCATCAGGTCGCGCTCGGGGGCGACCGCCTCCGGGTTCTCGAGCAGCGCGTCGGCGGTCTGGATCGCGTCGGTCATGTCAGCCCTTCAACTTCTGCACCGCTTCGACGAGCTGGCCGACATTCTCGATCTCGGCCTGCATGTTCATCGTGATGAGGATGTCGAACTCGTCCTCGATCGCGGCGACGAAATCCATCACCGTGAGGCTGTCCCATTCGAGATCGCCCGCGAAGGTCGTGCTGTCGCCCAGCGCTACACCCTTCTTGTTGAACGGTTCGATCTGGGCCTTGATGATCTCGAAGACTTCGGCGCGGTCGCTCACGGTCGTTCCTTGGCAAGTGATAGCGTTTCGCCTGCCAAGCAAATGCGGCGGGCGTGGGGCGCGCCTATAGCAGCCCCTACCGGCGTTGCCATGGCGAAGTCGGCGCGAATGGTGACCCGGAGAGGATTCGAACCTCCGACCTCTCGATTAGGAATCGCTTGCTCTATCCTGCTGAGCTACCGGGCCACGCCGCCGCTGGTACCCAGCCCGGCGGACAGGGTCAATTGCACTGCTCGGGCGGCACTACCGGCACGAGCAAAGGCGCGACGGGCACGCCCTCTTCCGCCAGCTCCCGCGCCTGTTCGCGCGTGGCCTGGCCGTGGATCTGCGCAGTCGGCTCCTCGCCGAGATGCATCGCGCGCGCCCTGTCGGCAAAAGTGGTACCTACCCATTGCGACTTCTCGAGCATCTTCGCCTGCGCCGAGGCCAGCATCTCCATCGCCGCCTTAACTACTTCCGGCGGAGGTGCGTCCGCAGGGGCTGGCGGCGCCCGCCCAGGCGCGCGCTGATTGCCCTTTGCGGCTAGATTGGGCGCCATTACGGCCTTGGTCACGTCGCCGCTCCCGCAAAGCGGGCACGCGACCAGCTTCGCCGTCTGCTGCTCGGCATAGGCAGTGCTCGATCTGAACCACGCTTCGAAGACATGCCCGCCGCCGCATTTGAGATCGAAGACGATCACAGCGCTTCGACCGGGGGGATCGAACGGCGATGGCGAAGCACCGGCACCCGGCTGCGCGCTGCCTCGGTCCGCGCCGGATCGATCTCGGCGAAATCCAGCCCCGCCGGTTCGCCCATATCGAGCAGCAACTCGCCCCATGGGTCGACCACCAGCGAATGGCCATAAGTGGCGCGGCCGTCCTCGTGCATGCCGGTCTGCGCCGCCGCAACCACGAACGCCGCCGCCTCGATCGCCCGCGCGCGCAGCAGCACATGCCAGTGCGCCGCGCCGGTCGGCCGCGTGAACGCCGCAGGCACCGCGAGCAGCGTCGCGCCGGCGTCGCTCAGGGAGCGAAACAGATCGGGAAAGCGCAGATCATAACAGATGGCGAGCCCCAGCAGGCCTAGCGGCGTCCGCACCGTCACCGCGCGCTCGCCCGGCGCATAGCTGTTCGATTCGCGCCAGCTCTCGCCAGTCGGCAAGTCGACATCGAACAAATGCATCTTGTCGTAGCGCGCGCGGATCGCCCCGGTGTCGTCGATCACGAAGCCGCGATTGGCGAGCTTGCCGTCGCCGCGCAGCACCGCGAGGCTGCCGATATGCACCCAGATCCCGTGCTTCGCCGCCCCCTCGCGCACTGCCGCGAGCACGCGGTCCTCATCCTCATGCGCCAGCGCTCCCGCTGCCCGGTCGCGATCACGGTCGAGCAGCCCCGACATCTCGGGCGTGAACAGCATCGCCGCCCCACCCGCTTTCGCCTGCTCCACACCCTCGGCCAACGTCCGCGCATTCGCCGCGGGATCGATCCCGCTGGTCATCTGGAGCAGGGCTGCCCTCATGCGGTGAGCAGCGGGTCCAGCCCGCCCTTACCTTCCAGCGCGGCGAGGTCATCCGATCCTCCGATATGCCTGTCGTCGATGAAGACCTGAGGCACGGTGGAGCGGCCGCCCGCGCGCTGGATCATCTCCTGGCGCCGCGGCCCGCCCATACTGATGTCGATCTCCTCATATTCGATCCCCTTGGAATCGAGCAGCGCCCTGGCGCGGTTGCAATAGGGGCAGAACGCCTTGGTGTAGATTTCGATCTTGGCCATTGGTGCCTCGAATTGTGGACCCGGCGACGCTTGTCAATCCAGCGCCGTATCTCCCAGAACGCGCGCCCAGCACAGAAGGATCACTTTGTCCGCACCACCACGCTTGAGAACGCGTGCGCAGGCAGCGGCGGTCGCGCCGCTGGTATGGACATCGTCGACCAGCACCACGGTCTTCCCCGCTAGCCTGAGCTTGGCGTCCGCTACCAGTTTGAATGCCCCGGTCACCGCCTGTGCCCGCCCGCGAGGGCCTAGCCCACGCAGCACCGGCGTCGCCTTCACGCGCTGCAGCAACTCGGCATCCACAGCGATTCCGCTCGCGCGAGATAGCGCGTCGGCGATCAGAGCGGCCTGGTTGAACCCGCGCGACCAGATCCGCCAGCGATGGAGCGGCACCGGCACCAGCAGCCCCGCGCCATCGGGCATCAGCCGCGTCATCGCCTGTGCCATCGTCTGGGCGCAGGCCAGCCTGCCTGAATATTTGAGCTTGAGCGCCACTTCGCGCGCAACCTCGCCATAAGCCACGGCGGCACGTACCCCGTCATGGGCAGGCGGATCGGCCATGCATTCGCCGCATGTAGCGCCCTCACCTCGATCGAATTCGAACGGCAGCTGGCAGCCAGCACACCAGGGCGGACCAAGGAACCGCAAGCTCCCCCAGCATTTCGCGCAGAAACGGTGGTCCGCCGCGGTTATTTCGCCACAGCCGGGGCAGCGCGGCGGCAGCGCAAGATCGGCGAGCCGTGCAAGAGAAGGGAGCGCAGCCATGCGGCTCCTTGTCGCGGGCGCAGCCACGCTGCACAAGCCGCACGTGTCCGACTCCGAAACCTCCGAAATCTTCGCCCGCGCGCTCCGCCGCCGCCGCCGCGATCGCGCCGCCTCGGGCTATGCCGGCTTCGGCTTTCTGCGCGAGCATATGCTCGAGGGGCTGGTCGAGCGGCTCGACGCAGTCAAACGCGAGTTCCGCGACGTGCTCGATCTCG
>JASLBO010000207.1 GCA_030146605.1 Sphingomonas sp.
CCCCGGCGCAGCTCGCCGACGATGCGGACGGCGAAGCGCCCGGCCGGATCGGGCCGGAAGCTGATATCGGTGATGCCGCCCGTGCCCACACTCCGCCGGTCGTAATCCGAAATGGCGAAGTCCCCGAGCCGCCCGGCGGGATCGACGATCCGCGGCACGACAGGAGCCGGCGCCGCAGGTGTGGCTGGAGTCGGGACCGGCGCGCCGGCCGGCCGGCGCGGCCCGGTACCGGCCATCGTCTGGCCCTCGTCCGCGCGGGGCAATTCGTTGTGCCAGCGTGCGACATTGTTCATGAGATCGCGATAGCCGGCCGTACCAGGCTCGGCGTAAAGGGTGCGCGCGCCCCAGTCGGCCTCATACGCGTTCCGGTTGGGATATTCGCGCACGGCGAGTCGGCCGTCGTCCCCGACAAAGCTGATCACGATCCGCTCGTCGGGATGTACTTGCAGCGCAGTGTAGCGGCGTCCCCCGCCCGGCAATTCATGCTCTATGAAGGCAGTTAGCGGGCGTCCCGCCCTGAATGCCTCGAGCCAGGTACTATACACATCTGCCGGCGCGGGATTTCGATAGGTGAGTACGTTGTCCGGATTGGGATGGTTGTGCACCACGTTGCTCCACTCCCCATTGTCGGCCGCCCCCTGGCTGCGGCGGCTTTCCTTGGGATAAGAGACCGCCCCCTCCCGGCCGGCGACCACGGCATATTCCCCGGTCTCGGTGTGCTGATAGATCCCCACTTCCCGGCCTGGCGCGCGGGCGCGGAAATCGTCGTACACGCGCAGCGCATCGGCCATCGTTGCGATGTGATATTGCGTATCGTTGGGCTTCACCGGCGTCGCATGCGGGCGCGGCAAGGGCGGCGGACGCACGCCCAGCCCGCCGGCAACGGTCGCTTCGACCCAGGCATCGTGCGCCGCGCGATTCGGAGGACCCTGCCCGGGCGGCACGGCGCCCCCGCCCCCGCCCTTCCCGGTCGACACTCCCGCCATCGTCCGCTCCGGCAGCGGCTCGCGCAGAGTCGCTCCTTCGCGCGGTGGCGGCGCATCGGCGGGGCCGCGCGGGCGCGCGCCTGCGGGATCCGCTTCAGACGCCGCGTCGAACATCCGGCGCGCGCCGAGATGCCCGGCAACGGTCAGCGCGTTGCTCTGCAGCCCCGATGCGATCGTCGATAGCCGCGCCCGGCGCGCCTCGCTCGGCGCCATCGTGCCGCTTCTCTCGGCCTCGGCAGTCGCCAGCAGCGCCTTCATCATCTCGGCATTGGCGATGACCACGCCGCCGATATCGCTGGCCGTGTCGATCGCCTCGCCCGCGACGCCGAGCGCGGTGCCGGCCGCCCGCGCGGTTCGCAGGATGACTCCGCCGCCGCTGCGGTTGAACACGCTGAGCGCGCCGATCGCCCGCATCCCCATCGCCACTGCGCCCAGCACGTCGAGCAGATCGCCGACGAGTTGCGCATCGGGCCGCAACGTACCTTCGCGCCAGCGCCGGGCGATATTGTCCGCCGCGAGGCCCGCCGCGATCAGTCCGCCTGCCACCGCGACGCCGCCCGAACCTATCGCCATGCCCAGGACCGCCAACGCGGTCGCCACTTCGGCGAGGCGGGTGCGCGCGCCCTGCCACCCGCCTGGACTGCCGCGCACGCTCAAGGTCCGACGGCGGCGCCCGCGCGGGACCGACGCCAGCCAGCCGTCGCCAGGCAGCTCGATCGAGAGGCTCGCATCCCCATATTCACTGCGGTTGGCGAGCCCGCCGAGCGCAAGGTCGAGCGCGGCGCTCTGCGCCGCCGCGAGATCGGCGCCGATCTCGGTAGTCCCTTCGTAACGATCGCCGTCGCCAGTCGTGACGTCGGACAGCACGCACGTCCATTCGGTGCCGACCTGCCGCCCCGCCAGCTGCAACAGGAGCTGATAGGTCTCGCCGGTCACCCGGCTGACCAGCGCCGCGCGCACGCGGAACACCGTCGGGCCGCCGGCTCCCAGCTCGCGGGCGCGGCGCGCGAGCAGCGCGCTCCGTTCCTCGAGTTGTGCGACTCGCGCACTCAGGCTCGACACCCGCGCGGGATGCAGCCCGACCGCGAGTTGGGTCGCATAGACGCGTCGCGCTTCCGCGAGTTCGGCACGCGCATCGGCCAGCTCCCCTTCGGCGATCTGCAACGGCGTGCCGGTCGCCTGCCGATCCGCACGTTCGGCCGCGGCGCGCAACCGCGCGATCTCGGCCGGGTCGCCGCCCATCGACGCCAGGACATAGCCCATGTCGCGCGCCTCCTGCGCCTGCCGGGCGGGAAGATCGAGCGCGGCGCGCGACGCGGCACTCGCCGAGCGCGTCGTCACCAGCTTGGTTGCGACGCTCGGCGCGCGCGCCGACGCCGCGTCACGCCGCACGCGGGCAATGCAGCGTACGACGAACACCCCGGGGCGGGACCAGTCGATGCGTCGGTCGCGATCGTCACCGGCCAGATCGGCAGCACCGCCCAGCAGCTCGCGGCCGTAGCGAGTCAGCTCCTCCAGCGGCAACAGCTTGCGATTGAGTTCATCGGCCAACGCATCGGCGTACCGCCCCTCGTCCAGCGCGGCGCGCTGATCGCTATCGATCTGGGCAGGTCGCCGCGCGAGATCGGCGCGCGCCCGCTCGAGATCGCGCGCGGCGCCCCCTCCCCGCGTCGCGATGCGTCCGCGTGCGTCGGGCGCGTGGGCCAACCGCATCCGCTCGCGCACCTCGCGTTCGGCCTGCGCGATCAGCGGCGCGTCCTTTACGTCCCAGACTTCCCATTGGTAGGTGGCCCCGAGACCCGCCTCTGCGACCTGGCTGAGCAGATCGGGGCCGGCGCTCGCCCAGTCGAGGTTCATGACATAGGTGCCCGTGCCGCCGATCGGCTGGATGTCGAGCCCGGTGATCGATGCGGGAAGCGGCGGGAGCGCGTACCGTCCCGGCGGCGCGCCGGGGGGTGCCGAAATCTCCGACGTGAACCCGGCGCGCCGGGGTGCGGGTGCATCGGGTTGGGTCTCGGGCGCGACGACCGGCGCCGCCCCCGACGCCACTGCCCCGGGCCCGGCGGGGGCAGGTCCCGATGACTGCGGTGCCCGGGCGGGAGAGGATTCCGACTGCGCACCCTCCCCGGAAAGACGCCTGCAAGTCGCGTACATGGCTGCGCTGAGCGCGATCGGATAGTGGCAGCCAATCTGCGGCGATGCCGCCTCCACCCGCGTGACCTGGCTGAGCAAATACGCCTCCACCGCAGCCTGCTGCGCGGGTGACTGACGACCGAAGCGCCAGGGAATCCACAGCCTGATCGCCCGGTCCCGCCGAGACATGGCGGGACCGGGCGATCAGGCTGTGGATTCCCTG
>JASLBO010000206.1 GCA_030146605.1 Sphingomonas sp.
GCGCGGAGACGCTCCGGGAAACCATCTATGGCAAGCACGAAGACGGGATGCTCGCGACGTTCGCCGCGTTTCTGTTCACGCATAACAGCCAGGTGTCGATCTTCGCCTTCGCCCTCGGCTTCGCCTTCGCGGTGCCCACGCTGTTGCTGATCCTCTACAACGGCGTGACGATGGGAGCGATGCTCGCGATCTTCTTCCAGAAGGGGCTCGGATTCGGCTTTGCCGGATGGCTCATGATCCACGGCACGACCGAGCTGTTCGCCGTGGCCATCGCCGGAGCGGCGGGGATGCGGATCGGCACCGCGGTCGCGTTCCCCGGCCAGCTTGCCCGAACCGAATCCGCGGTCCAGGCCGGACGCAGCACCGCGGTCGCCATGATGGGGGTGATCTGCATGCTGATGGTCGCCGGCCTTCTCGAGGGTATCGGCCGCCAGACCATCCAGAACGATGCGGCGCGCTACGGCATCGGCGCCGCAGCGCTGATCGGCTGGCTCTGCTATTTCTTCCTGCCGAGACGTCGGGAGGACCGCGATGCGCTGGCCGTTTCGCGCTGACCGGGCGCCGCGCGCGCCCGCCTCGCTTCGGCGCAGCTTCGTAACCCCCGAGGGCGTCGACCTGCAGCTCGAGCTCGGCAGCGCGACTGCGCGCGCCACTGCCTTCATCGTCGACGGCCTGATCATCATCGTGGCGCTGACCGTGGTTTCGGTCGCATTGAGCCTGCTCCGTCTCGCAGACTCCGACGGCCCGATCATGACGACGATCTGGCTCATCGGGCTGTTCGCGCTGCGCAACGGATGGTTCGTGCTGTTCGAAATGGGCAACCGGGGGGCGACCCCGGGCAAGCGCCTGATGAAGCTACGGGTGATCGCGCGCGACGGCGGCCGCCTCACCGGTGCGGCGGTGATCGCGCGCAATGCGATGCGCGAGCTCGAGATCTTCCTGCCGCTATCGTTCCTCGTCGCCCGTTCGGCCGAGGGCGCAGCCGACGGGTTCCTGATCCTCTCCGCATTGCTGTGGAGCGGAATCTTCCTGTTCTTCCCATTGTTCAACCGTGACCGGTTGCGCGTCGGAGATCTGATCGCGGGGACCTGGGTGGTGAACAACGTCCGTGCCAGCCTCGCCACCGATCTGGGGGCGCAAACCGCAGAGCGCCCGCGGCGGGTGTTCAGCGACGCGGCGCTCGACGTCTACGGCGTCTACGAGCTCCAGACGCTGGAGGACGTGCTTCGCAAGAACCGCGAAGAGGCTGTCGTCACCGTTGCCGCCGCCGTCCGCCGCAAGGCCGGGCTACCCGACGACGGCGACGATTACGGCTTCCTCTCGGATTATTATGCCGCTTTGTGCGCACGGCTCGAACGCGGGATGATGCTGGGCCGCCGCCGCAACGACAAGCATAGCGGCTGGTCGCGGCGGTAGCGCAGCGTCAGACTTCGGTGGGTCTCAGCTGAACACGGCAACGGCGTCGACACCGTGCGGATCGCGCCGGCGCCGATCAGATGTTCTTCGCGCTGACCGCGTCCTCGATCCAGCGCAAGACCTTGCCCATCGGGCCGCGCAGATAGGCGAATGCCTCATAGCTGCGTAGCGCGAGCCTTGCCCAGAGCAGATAGAGGCCGTGCCATCCGGTACGCCGGGCGAGCGCGAAGATGCGATGGCTGTTCGCGCTGATCCAACGGCGGCTGCGATAGACGAGTTTCCGCCGAAACGGCAGGTCGCGGCCGCCCGGCGCAACGCGCTTGCGCAGCGACAGGCGCGGCGGCGCGATGCGCAGGCGATAAGCCAGCCCCTCGCGCCGCTGGCGAAAGCCCGCGGCCTGGGTGTCGGCGATGAACGTCGCGTCGACCGTCTCGAGCGCGAGGCGCCCCTCGGCAATCGCGGCGGTGACGAGATGCGCGACTTCGGGCTTGCGCACGATCACGACATTGGTGCCGCGGCCGTCCGACGCATACGGCTCGACCCAGGCGTCGCCGAACGCGATGTCGGCGGTCTCGGCGACGACGTCATCGCAATAATTGCATGCCGAATTCTGGAAGAACCCCGCGCCCCAGTCGCCGTCGACGAGATGCCACCAATCCTGCCAGCGCGCGCTTCCGTCGGCGAGCGTCAAGTGCGCGGTGTACCAATTGGCCGGCCGCGCGGGGTCCTTGCGGCGATATTCCACCGCGCGCACCGCGTCGATCGGCGCGCCCAGCTGCCACGCGAAGCTCTCGACCAGCCGCGCGCTCTTCATATGGCCGCAGAACAGCCCGAGCGTGAAGGCGATGCGCTCGTGGAGGACGGGGTCCTCGGCGCGCAGCAGATGCACCGCCTTGATGAAGCACGGCACCCCGACCAACGCATAGCGCCCCGGAACCGCGCGGATCTCCTCGATCACCCGCGAAATCTCGACCGGATAGTAACGCGACCGGGCGCCTTGATGGATTTCGTCGACGCTGCGCGACACGCGATAGCCGAAGAAGCGCCCCTCCGCGCCGGAATCGGCCGGCGCGACATGCGCGACACCGTCGACCAGCCCCTTGCGGAGCAGCTCGGCCGCAACCCAGCTGACCATGCCCCCCGAGCTCCCGCCGGCGCGAAAGCCGTCCTCGGCGACATGGCCGACATAATTGGCCTCGAAGCTGCCGATCAGCGGGTCGCGTTGCGGCGCGACGGGAAAGCGCTCCGCTGCGATCGCATCCTCATCGCGCGCACCAGGCGAAAAGGGGCAGATCCGGGCGAAAGCGTCGAACGGCTCGGCGATCCAGCCGCCCTCAGGCTTGCGCTGGCCATAGCCGTCCCAGCCGACCTCTCCTCTGCCCGCGGCACAGGCCCCGCAGCCGATGCACAGCCCCGACGCCATTACGTCGCGCGGCGCGAGGGTCGGCTCAGGCAAGCGCCGACGCCAGGTACGCGCTCGACTGCGCGCGCATCGCCACGATCCGCTCGCCGATCGCGCCATCGAGCGGCGCCCCGAGCAATTCGCCATAGGTTTCGGCCGCCGTCGCTTCGGTCACGACGTGGCGCCCTGCCGCCAATCCCTGGGTCAGGTCGCGAACCTTGTTGAAGCGATAGGCCGAGGGCGCGGTCACGAAGGGCCGCTGGTAGTGCATCGCGAAGACGCAGCCGTGGAAGAAATTGGTCGCGACCGCATCGGCGCCGGCCATCAGCCCGGAGAACTCCTCGGGTCCCGCCTCGATCCGCTGTTCGTCGGCCCAATCGTTACGATAGCCGATGCTCAGCACCCGCCGCCCGTTGGCCACCGCCCAGCCGCGCACCGCGGCGGCGAACCAGTCGGGGAAACTGTGGCCATAGACCGCCAGATACGGCGCCTCCCCCGCAACCGGAGCCGTCGGAGGCGGGAATTGAAGGCAGGGGTCGAGCACCAGCGTCGGTTCGCGGTTCACACCTTGCCGGACCAGGCGCCGGCTATTCTCGTCGCGCACCGAAAGCGCATCGAACCGCGCGAGCTTCGCTGCCCATGACGGGTCGATACCGTGCTCCGCATCGTGATTGCCGAAGCTCGCCGCATAAGAAGCCAGCCGGCGGGTGCGCAGGCCTTCGCCGAAGAAGATCGACCGCGATCCATACCAGGGATGGCGGAAATTCCACACTTCGTCGCTGCCGATCAGCACCGCGTCATACGCCCCCGCATCCTCCGGCCGATCGAGTACGAAGCGCGGCGACTGTGGCAGCCGGTCGAAAGCCCCCAGGAATTTGCGCGTCTTCGCCGCATGAAGCGGCAGGTCGCCGCGCGGCGAGCGCACCGGCAGCTGCGGCTGGAACGCGCAACGCCACTCGGCACTGCGCACGCCCTTATCGTCATGGTCGAGCAGCTCGGCGTCATGGCCCTGCGCCCGCAGCCCCTCGACGAGGCAGCGCGCCTGCCAGTACGACCCGTAATTGATGCAGCGGTGAAAGGTGAGCACTCCGATTCTCATCGCGTCACCTTCCATAGATCCGGTCGAGGACTTCGGCCGAGCGGACGAACTGCTCCGCCGCCGGATCGAACGCCGGCGAGCGCGCAAGCTGCTCGGCCCAGGCCGCGGCGGCGCGCCCGCCCCACGCGTCGGGCGGACTCGCCAGCGGCTCGGCATGCGTGCCGTTGAAGCGTTCGGCGGTGAAGTCGTAGAACGAGCCGTTGACATTGCGCAGCGCGGCGCCGCCCTCGGTCCCGTAAAAGGCCGCCTCGATCACGGCATCGCGCCCGGCGTGCAGCCGCCACGAACAGGCGAGCCGCACCTGCGCGTCGCCCGCGGCGAATTGCGCGACGGCATGATCCTCGACTTGCCCCGGCACCAGCGGCCGGCCCCCGCTCGACAGCCGCGCATCCACTTCGCGCACCTCGGGAAAGCCGAGCGTCCACAAAGCCAGATCGACGAGGTGCACCCCGAGATCGACGACACAGCCGCCGCCCGATTGCGCGGCATCGTAGAACCACGGCTTGTCCGGGCCATAGGCATTGTGGAAGGTGAGGTCGACTGCGAACACCCGCCCGAGCGCCCCCGAGCGGACCAGCCCGGCGATCCGGCGCATCGCATCGGTATGCCGGTACGACAGGTCGACCCCGAGCAGCCGGTCGGCCGCACGCGCGGCGTCGATCACCTGCTGGGTCTCGGCGGCAGTCCGCCCGAGCGGCTTCTGGCAGAACACTGCCTTCCCCGCCGCGAACGCCTCGATCGACTGCGCGGCGTGAAGCGCACTCGGCGTGGCGATCACCACCCCGTCAATATCCAGCGCCAGCATCTCCGCCAGCGACCCCACCTGCCGCGCATCGGGAGCGAGCCGGGCCGCCTCGGCGGCACATTCAGCCGAAGGATCGCACACCGCCGCTGCCTCGACTCCACCGGTCGCGAGCATGGCCTCCATCCGATGGCGCCCGATCCAGCCGGTCCCCAGAAATCCGACCCGCGACCTCTGACCTCACCCCTCCCCTGAAGGGGAGGGGCGAGG
>JASLBO010000265.1 GCA_030146605.1 Sphingomonas sp.
TCGCAATGCGGGTTACCGGATCGCCGAGGCGAACCGTCCCCCCGAGCCGCTCAAAGTAGCGCACCATGCCGGCGATTAGCCGGTTGGTGCCGCCGCGAGCGAACCACACGCCGCCGTCGCGCTCGAGCTTGTGGATCAGCGCGTAGATCGCACTCGTCGTCGTCGGATTGCCGCCGACCAGCAAGGTGTGGAAGCTCAGCGCCTGGCGGAGCTTCTCGTTCTTCACGAAATGCGACACCATCGAATAGACGGAGCGCCACGCCTGATATTTCATCAGCGCCGGCGCGGCGCGGACCATCGATCCGAAATCGAGGAACGCGACATGGCCGAGCTTCAGATAGCCTTCGCGATAGACGCCTTCGGAATATTTGAGGAAGCGGCGATAGCCGGCGACATCCTCGGGATTGAGCCGGGCGATCTCCGCACGCAGCTGCGCGTCGTCATTGCCGTAATCGAACGCGGTCCCGTCGGGCCAGGACAGCCGGTAAAAGGGTGAGACCGGGACCAGGTTGACGTCTTCGGAGATGTCGTGGCCCGAAAGTCGCCACAGCTCCTGCAGGGCCTCGGGCGCGGTGATCACGGTTGGCCCGGCGTCGAAGACGAAGCCGTCACGCTCCCAGAAATAAGCGCGCCCGCCAGGCTTGTCGCGCGCTTCGATAATGGTGGTATCCACCCCTGCCGATTGCAGCCGGATGGCGAGCGCGAGCCCGCCGATTCCTGCGCCGATCACTGCCGCTTTCTTCATACGACCCCCGTCATCGCGCGCACCGCCCGGCCGATCGGCACCGGCGGCTTGCCCGTCATTACCCGGATCTTGTCGCCCAGGCTCGAATTGGCCGCATAGAAGCGGCGGATCAATCCCTCGTCCAGCCGATAGAAGCGCGCGAGGACGCGATAGCGTTCCTCGGGCTCGGCCGCCTTGAACAGCATTGCCGCCAGCAGCCGGTAAAAGCGCCGGCTGCGCCAGGTGCGTGCGGCGTATCGATGGAGCAGGTCGTGGAGCGCGGCACCGTCGAAACGCGCGGCATTGGCGACGAGCGAGGCAGTGCGCACCGCATCAGGCAGCGAATAGCTGGTGAGCGGGTGAAACAGCCCGGCGCGCATCCCCGCCTTGGCAACGCCTTCGCCGCCCGAGCGCCAATAGGCCTCGAAATCGCCGCCGATCGCGACCGGCAACACGCCGCTTTCCTCGCGGGCAGTCGAAGCGATCTGCCAGCCCCGCTTGGCAACATAGGCGTCGATCCGCCCGCCGAGCAGGCCCGCATCGATGCCGTGATCGTCGCTGTAATAGGTGTCCTCGACGAAGATCCGGTCGGGGGCGAAGGGCAGGCAATAGACGAAGCGATAGCCGTCCTGTTGATCGACCGTCGCGTCCATCACCATCGGGCGTTCAAGGGCGTGCGGGTTTGCCAGAAGCAACTCGCGGCCGAGGAATTTCTGCCAGCCGAGTTCGAGCGTCGCGACGGCGCCCGTTCCGCGACAATCGATCACGCCCTTCGCCTCAATGCGGTGGCCGTCGGCGAGCAGCACGCTGGTACTGCGCACCTCGATCGCCTCGCGTTCCCGCATTATTGCCTGCTCGGGCAAGGTGGCGAGCAACGCGCGCTCGAACTGACGCGACTCGATCGAATAATATGGCGATTTGAGCGTGCGGGCATGACCGGGAAAGGCGACGTCGTAGCGTGTCCAGCCATGGCTGATCAGCGGGGCGACCAGCCAGCGGTCGGCCGGGATCACGTCGCTGGCGAAGAACGACCAGAGATGATTGCCGCCGAGATGCGGCCCCCCTTCGATCAGGCGGATCTCGGCGTCCGGATGCCGTTGATGCACCGCACGCGCGATCAACCCTCCGGCAAGACCCCCGCCGATGATGGCGAGGTCGCAACTGATCGTGGCCGACATCGCTTCGGCCTAGCCCAGCGCGGGCGGGCGTTCCAACAAAAACCCTCCCCCGCTTGCGGCAGGAGAGGGCAGGTGTGGCGGGAGCGGAGCGATGCGGCTCGCCCCCGGAGAGCTTCGATCAGGCGGCCTTGAGCAGTGGCCATTCCTCGGCCATCGCCCTGGCGACCGAGGGACGCTGGCGAAGCCGGGTGCGATAATCGAGCAGTATCGGCCAGTCGGCGATCGCCACCCCCGAATGTTCGCACCAGTTCAGGACGGCGAGCAGATAGGCATCGGCGACGGTAAAGCGGTCCTCGATGAACGCGCGGCCCTCGAGATGGCGGACCAGCACATCGAAGGGTCTGGCGACCCGAGCCAATGCCGCCGCGCGCTCTTCCGGGCCCGCGCTCTTGCCGAGCAAAGGGGTGAACACCGCCTTGTGCAGCTCGGTGCCGACGAAGTTGAGCCAGGCGAGCATCCGGTAGTGCGCATCGGAGAAGCCCGTGAAGCTCAACGAACCTTCGGGCGCCAGCTCGGCGATATAAGTGAGCACCGCCGGGCCTTCGGTGAGCACGAAACCCCCGCGCGTCTCGATTGCGGGGACGTATCCCATCGGGCTCAGCTGGGTGAAATGGCGTCCGTCGGGCAGCCGACCATCCGCCGGGACCAGGACGAACTCGGCGTCGAGCCCGGCCTCGTCGAGCGCGATCCGCGCGGCGAGCGAGCAGGCGAAGGGACGAAAATAGAGCTTCATGACCGATCTCCCTTGATTTCTGTACGATCCCGCACAAAAACTAAGCGGTCAAGAGATTATTTGCGGACTCGCATAAAATGACAATGAAAGTGCGAGGGCGCCCGCGCAGCTTCGACCCGGATGAAGCGCTTGTACGCGCCACTGAGCGCTTCCGGACGCATGGCTTCGCAGGAACCTCGCTCGACGATCTGGCGCAGGCCACCGGGGTCGCCCGTCCGAGCCTCGCCGCCGCGTTCGGCGACAAGCGCGCATTGTACATCGCGGCGATCGACCGGCTGACGGCGCGGGTCGAGCGGCAACTGGTCCGGCTCGGCGAAGCGAAACTGCCGCTGCGCGAACTGGTCGAGCGCATCCTGATGGGGGGCGTCGCATTGTATCTGACCGGCAGCGACGGGCCTGAGGGGTGCCTGATCATCAACACCGCCGCGACGCAGGCAGCCGCCGACCTGCAGGTGCGCGAAAAGCTCGCGGCGTTCCTCGCGGTGGAGGACGAGCGCATCGCCGAGTTGCTCGCCGCGGCGGGGAGCCCGGCACCGGAGGCGCAAGGCCGGCTAGTCGCGTCCGTGCTCCACTCGCTGAGTGTTCGCGCCCGCGGCGGCGCGCCGCGCGAGGAGCTCGAACAAGTCGCCCGCGACTGCGCGGATTTGATTGCGGGAGGGAGAAGCTGACCGCGCTTCGGGTGCCGCGGGGCGCGGCGATCACGGCGCTGCTGATCGGGTTGGCCGTCGGCGCGGCCCTGCTCGCGATGGGCCGGCCGCCGATCTGCCCGTGCGGGACGGTCAAGCTTTGGCACGGGCTCGTCCAGTCGAGCGAGAACAGCCAGCATCTCGCCGACTGGTACAGCTTCAGCCATGTCATCCACGGCTTCCTGTTCTACGCCGCCGCGCATTTTGCACTTCGCGGCAAGGCGCGGAACTGGGCGCTGCCGGCGGCCGTGGTGGTCGAGGGGTTCTGGGAGCTGCTCGAGAATTCGCCGATCATCATCAATCGCTACCGCGAGGCGACGATCGCCCTGGGCTATTCGGGCGACAGCATCGTCAATTCGCTCGCCGATATCGGCTGGATGGCGTTCGGCTTCTGGCTCGCCTCGAAGCTGCCGGCATGGGTGACGATCGCGCTGGCGGCCGGCTTCGAACTGATGACGCTCGTCCTGATCCGCGACAATCTGACGCTCAACGTGCTGATGCTGGTCTGGCCGATCGACGCGGTGCGGAGCTGGCAAGGCGGGTGACGCCGGCGGGCGGCGGGTGTAGGCGGGGCCATGGCCCTTGCCGTTATCCTCTCCGCGCTGGCGATGACGCTGATCGTCGGGCTGCGCTATCTCGCCGCTTCCGGCGGGTTTGCGCTCGCCACCCGGCTGCGGCATCCCGGTCTTTACACAGGGCTCGACCGGCAGATGCGCCGCGAGATCGGCTGGAGCCTCGCGTCGGCGGCGATCTACGGCGTGCCCGCCGGGGTGGTCGCCTGGGGCTGGCAGAATCACGGCTGGACGCGGATCTATACCGATGTCGGCGCGTGGCCGCTCTGGTACCTGCCGGTCTCGGTGCTGCTCTACCTCCTTGCCCATGACGCGTGGTTCTACTGGACCCACCGGCTGATGCACCGCCCGCGCTGGTTCCGCATCGCCCATGCCGTCCATCACGCCAGCCGCCCGCCCACCGCCTGGGCGGCGATGAGCTTCCACCCAATCGAGGCGCTGACCGGCGCGATCGTCATCCCGCTCCTCGTCTTCCTGATCCCGATCCATGTCGGCGCCCTGGGGCTGGTGCTGACGATCATGACGGTGATGGGCGTGACCAATCACATGGGATGGGAGATATTCCCCCGGTTCATGCATAGCGGCGCATTGGGCGGATGGCTGATCACCGCGAGCCATCACCAGCGGCACCACCAACTTTATGGATGCAATTATGGCCTCTATTTTCGCTTCTGGGACCGGATGTGCGGCACCGACAAGGGGCTCGGCGATTTCGCGCATCGCGGCAGCGGGGCTGTGCCTCGTGCTGCTTCCCGGAGCGACGCCGCTCGCCAGCCTTGACGTCGAGATCACCGGGCTGCGTTCGGCCAAGGGAGTGATCCAGCTGTGCCTCACCGCCGATGCCGGCGCCTTTCCCGATTGCAAGAGCGGCCCGGGCGGGATCAAGCGCACGCTCTCCGCCGCCGCGCCGCATATCCGCTTCGAGGGCCTTGCGCCGGGCGACTATGCCGTTGCCGTGATCCACGACGCCAATGGCAATGCGAAGCTCGACACCATGCTGGGAATCCCCCGCGAAGGCTTCGGCTTCTCGCGCAATCCGGCGATCGGCTTCGGGCCGCCGCGCTTCGCCGCGGCGCGCTTCGCCGTCGAGGCGGGCGGCGGGACCCAGCAGGTGCGGATGCGATATCTGCTCTGATCCGCCGCGCGCTTCGGGGCGGCACTGGTTGACACGCTTGACACGGTTACGCGGTTTGGCGGCGGAAGCGGCGGTTTCGCGCCAGCGAGGCGACGGGTACGCGACACTCGCGCGCCACCGGCGCGACTATTCCGCGACAGGCGCGCATCACCGGCGCGACGGTCCGCGACAGTTGCGCGACGCAAAGGCGCCCCGACGCGTCACCTCGGCGACGCCGGCGCGACGGGCGGTTGACGCTGAGGCTGCTGCGGCGACGGGACGGTGGCGGGTTCGGGTGCGAACGGATCGGCCATGCGCCGGGCAAGACGGGCGAGGACCTGATCCCAGGTCTTGTCGAACGGCGTACCGGCGAGGCGCTCGCGCAGCCGGTATGCGCTCGATCGCGACATCCCCGCGGCACGGGCGGCACGCGCGACGCTGCCGGTCTCGAGCAAGGCGGCAAGGAAGATGCGTTGTTTGGCCGGCGTCCAGAGACCGCGCAGGGGCGGCGCGGCCGGCGCTGTGGGGTTGACGGGCTCGGCGGGCGCGGTGGCGGCGGCCGAGGGGTTGCGATGTGGCTGCTGTTCCATCCGACAAATGGAGCAGATCAAATCCTACATTGGAAGCGCGTTGTTCCTGATACGTTCCTCCGGCGGGGGCTGGTCAGGCGCGTTCGAAATCCATCGTCCAGTTGGTCTCCCACGCAAGGCGGACGGGAGCGCCATCCAGCACATCGTCGGCATGGAAGCTGCCGAGGCCGTGGCCGAACTGGTGGAGGCATAGTCGCCGACGATCCGGGCGATGTGGCGGGATGGAGCATGGCTCCAGATTGACATTGGACAGAACGTTGTCCATATGCAGGCGCATGCAGGCAGTGAGCTATTCCGAGGCGCGCGAGAACCTCAAGGCGATGATCGACAAGGTCATCGCGGACCGCGCGCCGCTGGCCATCACGCGCCAGCGCGGCGAAGGTGCGGTGCTGATCTCCGAAAGCGAATGGGCGTCGATCGAGGAGACGCTGTATCTGCTGCGCTCGCCGAAGAATGCCGCGCGACTGCTGGAGGCCGTGCGCGGATTCGAGGCGGGCGAGCCAGAGGCCATTCCTTTCCCGTGAACGTCGCGTTCTGGCCGACGGCGTGGGACGACTATCGCCATTGGCAGCAACACGATCCCAAATTGTTGGACAAGATCAACGTGCTGATCGAGGAGTGCCGGCGGCACCCGTTCAAAGGCACCGGCAAGCCCGAACCGCTCGGCGGCAATCTGTCGGGCTGGTGGTCTCGGCGGATTAGCCACGAGCATCGGCTGGTGTATCGCGTGGCGGGGACCGGCACGGATCAGACGCTGCAGGTGGCGCAGTGCCGGTATCATTATTGATCGACCGTGCGGGGGAGACACTCGCTATACATGTATAGCGAAGGGGCGTGGCTATGTTGCTGTACGATTGGACGCCGATACCGAAGCGCGGCTCGAGGCGCTGGCGGCGCGGACCGGGCGCACCAAGACCTTCTATGCAGGCGAGGCGATCGCGGCGCATCTCGACGATCTGGAGGATCTCTACCTCGCCGAGGAGCGGCTGTGCGATTTCCGGGACGGCGACGCGATCCCGCTTGCCGACCTGAAGGCCGAGCTTGGCCTGGAAGATTGAGTTCCTGCCCGAGGCGGCGAAGGAACTGAAGAAGCTCGACCGCACGGCGGCGGCACGAATTCTCAAGACGCTGGAAGAGCGAATCGCGGTGCTGGACGATCCGCGCACGCTGGGCAGTGTGCTGACCGGGGACCATGCGGACTATTGGCGCTGGCGGATCGGGGGCTATCGCGTGGTGGCGCGGATCGAGGATGACCGGCTGCTGATCCTGGTGGTGCGGGTGGAGCGGAGGCGGGAGGTTTATCGGTGAGGTGGGTGAGTTTAGTAAACTGTTACTGTAATTCGATGCCGTTGAATGCACCGATTTTCGGCGCTGAAGGTCGGGAAGTAGGTAGATAAAATTATCTGTCTGGACATGACATTATTTTTTCTTTGGTAGCGCCATATCTTTTGGCCAGTACCCTTGATCTTCGACAGTTCTAAATTTCCCAGAACGCCATATATTAGTACCGAAAACCTTATTCTTGTCTCGACCCGGAAGCGAGAACCCTTGCTTTTCAAGTGCAAGCACAAGCTCACCGCGCTTCATAGGGCGGCGCTCTTGAATTATTAGTTTGCGCGCAGCCTCGATCGCGCGAGCAATTTCCGCTGCCTGCGCCGCCCTCGAGGAGGGTCGTTGATAAAAGCTGAGTTGCCCCGCCGCTTCCGCAGCAGATTCGCTCGATTCTGAATCGGCTCGCTCTAAAAGTCCGTAATACAACGAGATCAAACTATCGAGTGCTCCAAGTTCTTTGAGCAAAATTCCCTTCCTTATTAGCATCTTATCTAAGATATCGCGGATATTTTCGTTCGCCATTGGCTATCTATATCACAA
This sequence comes from Sphingomonas sp., assembly GCA_030146605.1. Taxonomy (GTDB): domain Bacteria; phylum Pseudomonadota; class Alphaproteobacteria; order Sphingomonadales; family Sphingomonadaceae; genus Sphingomonas. Next base: position 7,470 of record JASLBO010000265.1, read on the forward strand.
TCAGAATGGGATTATCTACCTAGTTTGAAGGCACTCCGAGTGCTTAGGCAATTCTGGGGTTTACTTGGGTGAGTATCGTGGTAAATATATGCGGTACCATTTCGATAGGACCGCATCGGTGGTTCGGGAGGAACGCGAAAGACGCATAAAAAGGGGCGCCTAGAAACGCAGAAGGGTCGACCTTTCGGCCGACCCTCCCCGTAGAAGCCTGCGACCGGAATCGCGAAGCCTCCCGCTGCAACTAGAGATTCGCATTTCCCGTCGTCGGAATCAACACCGGATCGCTTCATTAGCGCCCGGTTCAGCGGCTTTGCCGCGAGACGAAGGAACGAAAATGACCTACATGGAAAATCGTAAGCCGATCGGTACCACTGCGCGCACCGGCGAGGTGTGCCCCGAGTCGGGTGTCTGGCAGTCAATCTCGACGCCCAGCACCACTGCTCCCATTGCGAAGGGTAACCGCATGCCGCCGTACAACGCCGCCGCCGTTACTTGGAAGCTGATCCGCTACGCATAACATTAGCGGGCTCGTCGGCAGACAGCAGGCGGGCCCGCCTTGCCCGAGAGGCACCTCTAAAGGAGTGGATGCGCTGACAAGGGGCTCAGTCATGCTCGCGTCCGCCAGCCCCCATGTACAGATCGCTCCCGCTCTCCTTGGACACCTGGTCATCTCTTCCATGCCCTAGAGCGGGGCGGCCTTGTGGCGGCGGCGGTTTCTGAGCCCGTCGGCCCGGTCGCGAAAAGCCCTTCGGCGCCGTGTTCTGCTTGCCGGCGAATTCCCCCACTTCCTGCAAATCTGCGTCGAGCGGAATTTGGCCTGCCCATCGAGTAGAAATGCGCGGTCCGGCGCTTCCCGCCGCGTCAGGCCGTAATCGCGCGCGGCGCGTCGGGATCCGGTAGCGGATCGGCTGGCAGGCAGAGCCCGCATCCCCATATTTCGATCACGCGCTCGAAACGGCCGGTGCCGCGGCTGTGCGTGGCGGTCATCCGGATCCGGCGGGGAATGATGCTGGCGCCGTCATATTCGGGGACGATCTCGAGCCGGTTGATCCGGTCCTGCTCGATATAGCGGGACAGCGAGTCGACCAGTTGCGCATGGGACAGGGCAGCTTCGGGGGGAACGTAGCCGGTGTTGACCCGCGTGTTCGGACCGCCCAGCTCGACCGGGAAGAAGTGGATCTTCACGAGCAGGCGCTTGCGGACCAGCTTGCCGGCCTCGGCCCTGGTGGTGATTGCGGCGTAATCGAGTGCGAGGGGCGGGGCCGGGATGCGGATTTGCTGTCCCGCCAGCGAAGCGGTCGCCGGCGCGAGGGAGAAGGCGGGCAGCATCAATGCTGCGCATAGCGCCCTCCCGCCCAGGCCGCTCCGTCGCGCCGTTTCGCTTCGCTGCTTCACCGCCCCCCGCCCGCAAGAACGCCGAGGCCAGACTATCGGCATTCGCCTCGGCTTTGGCGGAAAGCTTGTCCATTTCGGAGGCGACTTTGCAGGGGGCTGCGCGTCCGTTTCCCGTCGGGCCGGTCAGAGATGGCAGCCTCAGTCGTGCTCGCGCCCGTTGGTGCCCATATAGAGTTCGCTGCCGGT